>JAITWR010000185.1 GCA_031285165.1 Novosphingobium sp. | reverse complement strand
CCCGCCGCCGCCTTCGGGCGCCTTGTCGGCCTGGGCGGCGAGCTTGCGCGCTTCTTCCGGGGGCAGGGTGAGCTGGCGGATGATCGCATCGGTGCCGGCCTCGATGCCGCCGGCCATGTCGCCGGCCTTGAACCTGGGCACGATGTCCTGGTTGATGATCAGCGAGGACATGCCATCGGTCAGTACGCCTTCGAGGCCATAGCCGACTTCGATCCGCAGCTTGCGTTCCTTCGGCGCGACGATCAGCAGCGCGCCGTCGTTCCTTGCCTTGCTGCCGATGCCCCAGGCGCGGCCGAGCTGGTAGCCGTAGTCGGCGATGTCGTAGCCCTGGAGATCGGGCAGCGTCACGATGACGAGCTGGCGGCGCGATTGCGTTTCCAGCGCGGCGAGCTTCTGGTCGAGCCGCGTTTCGACATCGGCCGGGATGATGTTCGCGGCGTCGTTCACGCGCCCGGTCAGCTTCGGGAAGGCGGGGGCGGCCTCAACCGGGGCGACGAAACCGGCAAGCACCAGCAGCAGTGCGGTTATGGCAGCGAAGACAGGCCATCCGGGGCCGGCGCGGCTGCTCCCCTCCCGCTTGCCGGCTGCCGGATTCAGCCATTCCGGCAGGAGAGGCTTCCCGCCGGTCATGCCCGCCCCCTCTGCCCACACCCGTCACCCTGAACCTGTTTCAGGGTCCATGATGCCGCCGACACCGTGGCGGCAGGGGTAAAACGCCCGTTGGACCCTGAAACAAGTTCAGGGTGACGAAGAAGGGGGGCGAACGGAAACAGCGCACCGGCGCGCGGGGCATGTTGGAAAATGTTCCATGTGGAACATTTTCCAACATTTGCCGGCGCGTCTGCAATGGTCGGGAAAGGCATGGCCTGGTCCGCTTCAAATCTTGCCTTCCAGGCTCGGCGCCACTTCGGCGCCGGGTGTCACCGCCTGGTAAGGCACCATCGGCTTGATCCCGCGAAGCGAGGCGCCGATCATTTCCGGAAAAGTGCGAACGCGCGTGTTCACGTCCTGCACCGCGGCGTTGTAGTCGCGGATCGCCACGCGGATGCGGTTTTCCTGCCCTTCGAGCTGGCTCTGGAGCATCTGGTAATTGGTGATGCTCTTGAGCGCGGGATAGGCCTCGACATTGGCCAGCAGGCGGCCGAAGCCGGCCAGCGAGGTTGAAAGCTGGCTCTGTGCGGCCTGGAACTGGGCCATCCTGGCGGGATCGGTCAGATCGTCGGCACTGAGCTGGATGCTGGTCGCCCTGGCGCGCGCCTCGACTACGCCGGTGAGAATGCCTTTCTCCTGCTCGGCCGCGCCCTTGGCGACGGCGGCGAGGTTCGGGATCAGGTTGGCGCGTTCCTGGAAGGCCGCCTGCACGTCGGCCCACCGCGCCTTGGCCGCCTCCTGGGCCGTCGGAACCGAATTGAAGCCGCAGGCGGCGAGGCTGAATGCGGCAAGCGCGACGAAGACGAAACGGGCGATCGTGCCGGCGCGGCGTGAAGCGGTCATCTCGGGCGGCTCCTGGAATGATGGCGAGTCAGGCGGTATCGAAGGCGGTACGTTAGAGCATCGTGCGCAAAAGTGGGAATCGGTTTTGCGCAAAAACGATGCGACAGCAAAAACCTGAAGCAAACTCCCGTGTTTCATGAATTACGGGAGTTTGCTCCAGGGCGGAACGCGGCGCATTCAAGGGCCGGCTTGCTTCGGGAGCGCCGGCGGCCGCAGCGGTTGCACTGCGATCGCCGCCGAGGCAGGCTGGCGGCATGGACCCGTGAGCAGGTGCAGGGTTCAGGCATTTTGCTATCGCGCATGGGGGCCTGTTGCGGGGCGCTGTTTTCAGGCCTGGCCGGTGAGTGCTTCTGCAATCATATTCCGCGCGATGTCGAGCACGATATTCACGTCCGGCGCTGCGGAAGGAATGGCTCTGCGGAAAGTCGCAAAGCCGTGGATCTGGCCCCGGAATTCCCGGTAGGTTGTCGGCACGCCCGCTCCGATCAGGCATGCGGCATAGGCCCGCCCTTCATCGCGCAGGGGATCGAGCGAGGCCGTGACGAGCAGGGTCGGTGGCATGTCCTGATGATTTCCGTGAACAGGCGATGCGCGCCAGTGCCGGACATCGGGCCGATAATGGACGGAATAGAGTTCGAGATTCGCCGTGTCGAGGCCGTAACCGTCGGCAAAGGCGGCAGCTGATGGGTAGTCCGTCGCCCAGTCCATTTTCGGGTAGAGCAGCACTTGCAGCAGGACGGGAAGCCTGGCGGGACGGTCACGCAGCGCCATGGCCGCTACCGCCGCAAGGTTTCCGCCCGCGCTGTCTCCGCACAGAACGAGATGGGTGAACGTACGGTCGAATGTTGCGCCGTTTTCCGCGATCCAGCGCGTCGCGGCTTCGGCATCGTCGGGCGCGGCAGGCCAGGGAGCCTCGGGCGCCAGGCGGTAGTTTGCCGAAACGACAGGCAGGTCGAGCTGGCGCGCTATTGCTGCGCAAAGGCTGGCATGGGTTGCGATATCGAGATTGACGAACCCGCCTCCGTGGAAGAACACCACTACAGGCCCGGCCCGGCGTTCGGGCCGGGCATCGAAAAGGCGGGCGGTCAGAGCGCCTGACGGGCCGGGTATCGCATATGTCCGGTCGACCGCCAGATCCCCCGTCGGTGCATCGAGCTGCCCGATGAATTTCGACGACATTTCCCGAATTCCGGCCATCGCCCCGGCGGTACACGGCGGTGATGGCCGGGCATTTCGTCCGGCAAGGTATGACTGCACATCAGGGCGTATGAAGGGCCGATTCATCCGGTGCGCCTCGACAGGTGCGCCGCCGCCCGATTGCGGGGCGGCGCCTGGCCAATTCAATTTCCGAAACGATAGCGCAGCCGCAGCCCGTACATGCGCGGAGGCGTATAGAGGAAGGATTCGTAACCGCTGCCCCAGTTGCCGGAAACGGCAGTGGGAAATACCTCTCTGGTGGCGTTGGTCACAAAAGCGGCGAGATCGACCGGCGTGCCGGCCACCGCATTCCAGTTCAGGTTGAGGTTGAGCAGGTTCGATGCGGGCATCACATTATACGGACTGGCCAGGAGGCCGGCCAACTGGCTGCTGGTGTGGACCCAGGTTGCGCCGAGCGAGACACGGCCGATGCTGCTGTCCAGCGGCAGCGTATAGGTCGCGGTTGCCGTGATCCGGTGGTGGGGAGTGAGCGGCAGGTCGCTGCCGACTCTGGGCAGCCTCGCCGGGTCGGTGGGCTGGTACAGGGGTGACGGATTTGTCGGCACATCGACCGAGCGCAGTTCGGTATTGAGGTAGCTGTAGCCCG
>JAITWR010000009.1 GCA_031285165.1 Novosphingobium sp. | reverse complement strand
TCGGGAAAAACGAAGCCCGCTGGGCCGGGAAGTTTCCGGGGTGGACAGCATGATGGTCCCCCAAAATCCTCCCCGGCACGGGGAGGGGGACCGCGCGCAGCGCGGTGGAGGGGGCTCTCCCACGGCACGGCGCCCGGAAACGTACACCGCGCGCAAGCTTCGCCGCCAGCATCCCATCGGCCCCTGTTGTGCCGACTTCTGTTGTTCGGCGGCGCGGCTCGTTATCGAGATAGACGGTATCGCACACGATATGGGTGACAGGCCCCGGGGTGATCGGACAAGACAACGGTTTATGGAAGAAAACGGATACAAGGTCTTGCGCGTGCCTGCGGCCGGCGGTCCCCCTCCCCGTACCGGGGAGGATTGCCGATGACCGATTTCCTCCTCGAGCTGCGCTCCGAAGAAATCCCCGCGCGGATGCAGGCCGGCGCGCGTGCCAGCCTCGAAAAGCTGTTCCGCGAACAGATGGGCGCCGCCGGCGTGCCGCTCGGCGCGATCACCGTCTGGTCGACCCCGCGCCGTCTCGTGCTGATCGCGCGCGATCTGCCCGAGGCCACCGGGGCCGTCAGCGAGGAAATCAAGGGGCCGAAGACCGGCGCACCGCCGCAGGCGCTCGAAGGTTTCCTCAGGAAGACCGGCCTGACGCAAGACCGGCTGGTCGAGCGCAACGGTGTCTGGTTCGCGATCACCGAAAAACCCGGCCGCGCGACCGGGGACGTGCTGGCCGAGGCGATTCCCGCGATCGTCCGCGCTTTCCCCTGGCCCAAGTCGCAGCGCTGGGGCGCCGCTTCGATCAGCACCGAAAGCCTGCGCTGGGTGCGCCCGCTTTCGGGCATAGTCGCGATTTTCGGTAAGGAACTGGTCGCCTGCGAAATCGGCGGCATCCGTTCGGGCCATGCCACGAAAGGCCACCGCTTCCACCACCCCGGCGAGATCACCATCGGCGGCGCGCACGACTATCAGGACAAGCTGCGCGCCTGCCGCGTCATCGTCGACCATGCCGAGCGCGAGGCGCTGATCCGCCAGCAGGCCGCTGCCGCCGCCGGTGCCGCCGGCCTGGTGCTGGTCGAGGACGAGGGGCTGGTGATCGAGAATGCCGGCCTCACCGAATGGCCGGTGCCGCTGCTCGGCCGTTTCGATGAAACATTCCTCGAAGTGCCGCCCGAAGTCATCCAGCTCACGGCGCGGACCAACCAGAAGTATTTCGTCTGCACCGGCTCCCCCGCGCAGGCGGGAGCTTCAGGCGAAAGCGCGCAACCGAACTGCGCCCCCGCGAAGGCGGGGGCCTCGGGCCCTGGCGCGCAACCGGCCGAGGTTCCCGCCTGCGCGGGGACTCAGAATCTCGCCAGCGCTTTCGTCTGCACCGCCAATATCGAGGCGGCCGACGGCGGCGCGGCGATCGTCGCCGGCAACCGCAAGGTTCTGGCCGCACGCCTTGCGGACGCGCGCTTCTTCTGGGAACAGGATCGCAGGAAAACGCTTGAGCAGCACGCCGGGGGGCTGGAACGGATCACTTTCCATGAAAAGCTGGGCACTGTCGCCGGCAAGGTGGAACGGGTGGCGAAGCTGGCGCGGTGGCTGGTCGAGCAGGGCATCGTCACAGCGCAACCGATCCGCGCCCCCGCGCGGGCGGGGGCCTCAGGCGAAAGCGCGCAACCGGCCGAGGTGCCCGCCTGCGCGGGGACGCAGGAGGAGCTTGCCGACCTTGCCGAACAGGCCGCGCGTCTGGCTAAAGCCGATCTCGTCACCGAAATGGTCGGGGAATTTCCCGAGCTTCAGGGCCTGATGGGCGGCTACTACGCGCGCGCCGAGGGCCTGCCCGATGCGGTCGCCGATGCCATCCGCGATCACTACAAGCCGGTCGGGCAGGGCGATGAAGTGCCGACAGCGCCGGTGACGGTGGCGGTGAGTCTGGCGGACAAGCTGGATACCTTACGCAGTTTTTTCGCAATCGATGAGAAGCCGACGGGGTCGAAAGACCCTTTCGCTCTCCGCCGCGCGGCGCTGGGTGTCATTCGTCTGATCACCGGGAACGGCCTGCGCATGAGCGCCGGTGCAGGCGATCTGCTGGATTTCTTCGCCGATCGCCTCAAGGTCCAGCAGCGCGAGGCCGGCGTCCGGCACGACCTGATCGACGCCGTGTTTGCCCTCGGCGGCGAGGACGATCTTGTCCGCCTGCTCGCCCGCGTCCATGCGCTTCAGGCTTTCATCGGCACCGGGGACGGCGCAAACCTGCTCGCGGGCTACAAGCGCGCCGCCAATATTCTCAGGAAAGAAGGCCGGCAGGAAGGCAGCGAGAGCGCAGTGCCCGATACCGCCACAGTGCCGTCCTATACGCCCGAACCGGCCGAACAGGCGCTGATCGACGCGCTGGCGCGTGCCGCCCCCCGCGCCGCTGCCGCCGTCGCGGCGGAGGACTTCGCCGGCGCCATGGCCGCGCTGGCGACGCTGCGCGTGCCGATCGACGCCTTTTTCGATAGTGTCACGGTCAACGATGCCGATAACGACAAGCGGGCGGCGCGTCTGGCGCTGCTCGCGCGGTTCCGCGATGCGGTCCATGCAGTAGCGGATTTCTCCAGAATCGAGGGATAGGGTTCCCTGCCCCGAACACCGTCGGCCGGATCAGCCGGGCGCCAGCCACAGTCAGGAAAATCGCGTTGGATATGAACGATCAGGTTTACACTTTCGGCGGCGGCGCGACTCACGACGCGGTTCACGATGATCCGCGCGCGCGCGACAAGGTGATCGTCGGCGGCAAGGGCGCCAACCTTGCGGAAATGGCCGGCATCGGCCTGCCGGTGCCGCCCGGCTTCACCATCACCACCGAACAGTGCGTGGCCTATCTTGCCTCGGGCGCCGATTTTTCGCCCGAACTGCGCGCCGAGGTGGCCCGGGCGCTGGCCCATATCGAACAGGCGGTCGGCAAGAGCTTTGGCAATGCCGCCGATCCGCTGCTGGTTTCGGTCCGCTCGGGCGCGCGCGTCTCGATGCCCGGCATGATGGACACGGTGCTGAACCTCGGCCTCAACGATGCGACCGTGCAGGGCCTCGCCGCGACTTCGGGCGACGAGCGCTTTGCCTGGGACAGCTATCGCCGCTTCATCCAGATGTATTCGGACGTGGTGCTGGGTATCGCCCACCATCTGTTCGAGGACGCGCTCGAAATCGCCAAGGAAGACAACGGGTTCTTCACCGATGTCGAAATGGAAGCCGAACACTGGCAGGCGCTCGTCGCGGAATACATGCAGATCGTCGAGCAGGAGCTTGGCCGCCCGTTCCCGCAGGATGTCGAGGAACAGCTCTGGGGGGCGATCCGGGCCGTGTTCGATTCCTGGGATTCGGACCGCGCCAGGGTCTATCGCCGGCTGAACGACATTCCGGGCGACTGGGGCACTGCGGTCAACGTGCAGGCCATGGTCTTCGGCAACATGGGCGCCACGTCGGCCACGGGCGTCGCCTTCACCCGCGATCCCGCGACCGGGGAGCGGGCCTATTACGGCGAGTGGCTGGTGAATGCCCAGGGCGAGGACGTGGTCGCCGGCATCCGCACGCCGCAGTACCTGACCCGGAAAGCGCGCGAGGCGGCGAACGCCAGGCCGCTGTCGATGGAAGAGGCGATGCCCGCAGCCTATGGCGAGCTGGCGCGGGTCTTCGAGCTGCTGGAGCGGCACTATCGCGACATGCAGGACATCGAATTCACCGTCGAGCGCGGCAAGCTCTGGATGCTCCAGACCCGCAGCGGCAAGCGCACCGCCAAGGCGGCGCTGCGCATGGCGGTCGAGATGGTGGACGAGGGCCTGATCGACGAGGCGACCGCGATCCGGCGCGTCGATCCGATGGCGCTCGACCAGTTGCTCCACCCCACGCTCGACCCGCAAGCGCCGCGCGACGTGCTCGGCAAGGGCCTGCCGGCTTCGCCGGGCGCGGCCTCGGGCGCGATCGTGCTCGATGCCGACACTGCCGAGCATCGCGCCGGGCTGGGTGAGGCGGTGATCCTGGTCCGTGTCGAAACCAGCCCCGAGGACATCCACGGCATGCACGCCGCCAGGGGCGTGCTGACCGCGCGCGGCGGCATGACCAGCCACGCGGCCGTGGTCGCGCGCGGTATGGGCCGGCCCTGCGTTTCGGGCGCCTCGGGCATCTCGATCGACATGCCGGGCCGCACGCTCAGGATCGGCGGCCGCGATCTCAGGGAAGGCGATATCATCACGCTCGACGGCGCATCGGGCGATATCATGGCCGGCGAAGTGCCGACGATCGAGCCCGAGCTGGTCGGCGATTTCGCCGTGCTGATGGGCTGGGCCGACCGGCACCGCCGCATGAAAGTGCGCGCCAATGCCGAAACGCCGGCCGACTGCCGCACGGCACGCCAGTTCGGCGCCGAAGGCGTGGGCCTGTGCCGCACCGAACATATGTTCTTCGACGCCGGCCGCATCTCGGCCGTCCGCCAGATGATTCTGGCCGAGGACGAAACCGGCCGCCGGGCCGCGCTCGCCAAGCTGCTGCCCGAGCAACGCGCCGATTTCCGCGCGATCTTCGAAGTGATGACCGGGCTTCCCGTCACCATCCGCCTGCTCGATCCGCCGCTGCACGAGTTCCTGCCGCAAGGCGACGCGGAGTTCGGGGAGCTGTCCGGGGCGATCGGCATTGGCGTCGACACGCTGAAGCGCCGCGCGGGCGAACTGCACGAGTTCAACCCGATGCTCGGCCACCGCGGCTGCCGGCTCGGCATCACTTTCCCCGAGATCTACGAGATGCAGGCCCGCGCGATTTTCGAGGCGGCCTGCGAAGTGGCCGAGGCATCGGGTGAGGCGGTCGTGCCCGAAGTGATGATCCCGCTGGTCGCAACCAGGCGCGAGCTGGAGATCCTGCGCGGACTGGTCGACCGGACGGCGGAGAAGGTCTTCGCGGAACAGGGCAGGACGCTCGAATATCTCGTCGGCACCATGATCGAACTGCCGCGCGCGGCGCTGATGGCCGGTGAAATCGCCGGGGAAGCGCGGTTCTTCTCATTCGGAACCAATGACCTGACGCAGACCACTCTCGGCGTTTCGCGGGATGATGCGGCGCGCTTCCTCGGGCCTTATGTGGAAAAGGGCATCTATCCGCGCGATCCTTTCGTCAGCCTCGATGTCGACGGCGTCGGCCAACTGGTGCGGATCGCGGCCGAGCGCGGCCGTGCCGCACGCGCCGACATCAAGCTCGGCATCTGCGGTGAGCATGGCGGTGATCCCTTGAGCATAGCCTTCTGCGAAGCGCTGGGCCTCGACTACGTCAGCGCCTCGCCTTTCCGCGTACCGATCGCGCGACTGGCGGCCGCGCAGGCGGCGCTGGGCTGAGGCATGCGCGGCAGAATGGCGTCCCCGCGAAAGCGGGGGAGCGGGGATGCTATTTGCGCCAGCCGCTTAACGTAAGGATTTCGAACCGTTCGACAGTGCGGCCGTCCTGACCGGCGGCGGCAAAGGCTTCATCCGCCCGCGCCCGCGCCGTCCCGCCCAAAGCCGGGCCGGGGCGGGCAAGGACATTGGACAGCCCTTGCGCTCTCAGGTCGTCCACGAGCCGGCCGAGCCTGCGGAAGCCGACATCGAGCGATCGGCTGTCGATCACCGGATCGGCAAAGCCCGTCCGCTGGAGCAGTTGCCCGCCGGCGCGAACATCGATCTGCGGGTGGATACGCGGCGCCGGGCGATCGCCATCGGCAAGAAGCATGGCGGCGCGCAGACGCGGCAGGCTGCCGGCGCCGGGGAAGCTGGCGATCATCAGCCCGCCGGGGGCCAGTGCATTACGGATATGGATCAGCGCGCCCGGAAGGTCGTTCACCGTGTCGAGCGTGCCGAGACTCGCGACGAGATCGAAGCCGGCGAAAGGATAGGGCTTTTCCTCGTCGAACCCCGCGGCGGGCTCGGCCCGGATGATCGTCGCGCCGGGCACTGTCAGCGTTCCGGTCCAGTCGCCGATCACCAGCGCCCGTGCCGGCTCGATTCGCAGGAAGGAAAGGCGGTCCCGCATGTCCTCGATCATGTCGGCGATGATATAGCGCGGGCTGTCCCCGGTCCGCTGCAACCGCAGCATGCGGCGACGGGCGGCGAGGCGGCGGGCGGGCGCGAAAATCGCGGGCGGAGCCTGGGAAGCCATCCCGTCCCCATGGCTTGAGCGGTGGCGTCTGGCTAGTATGTTGTGAAGCATGGCACTCGCCGAAACCCTGGCCCCGGTCGTTGATCTGATCTTCCCGCCGCGCTGCCCGCTGTGCGGCGAGGGGCTGTCGGCGCAGACCGGCCTTTGCAGTGCCTGCTGGAGCGAACTTGTCATTCCCGGCGAACCGGCCTGCGCGGCATGCCAGCGCCCGCTGGACGATGCGCTTGCCGAAGGCATGATCTGCGCCCCCTGCCTGGCCGAGCCGCCGCGGCATGACGGCATCGCCGCGGGCACGCTCTACAACAGCGCCTCACGCCGCCTCGTGCTTGCCTTCAAACACGGCCGGCGGATCGCTCTCGCGCCGATGATGGCGCGGCTGATGGCGGCGAAATTGGGCGATGTCGGTCCGGGGTGGCTCGTCGTGCCGGTGCCGCTGCACCGCTGGCGGCTGTGGCGGCGCGGCTTCAACCAGGCCGCGCTGCTCGGCCGCGAGATCGCCCGGTTGCGCGGTGCGACCCTTGCCGTCGATATGCTGGAAAGGCGCAAGCCGACACCCGGCCTGGGCGGGCTCGGCCGCAAGGCGCGGGCGCGGGCACTGTCGGGAGCGATCGGTGTCGCCCGCCGGCATCGGGGGCACTTGCGGGGAGCTAATGTCGTGCTGGTCGACGATGTGTTCACCAGCGGCGCCACCAGCGGGGCCTGCGTCTCCGCGCTGAAACGCGCCGGAGCGGAACGGGTAGTGATCGCCTGCTTCGCCCGCGTGCTCGATGAGGCGCTGTAGGGCAGCGTGCGCAAAAAACGATGCGGCAACAAAAACCTGGAGCAAGATGCGGATAATCGGAACCGCTTCGTCCTCCTTCATCGTCACCCTGAACTTGTTTCAGGGTGACGATGTGGGATAAGGGAAAGGGTGCGGAGCGGTTCCGATTATCCGCATCCGGTTCTGGAGTCTGTCCGGTTGATTTTGAACTACCCATTCCCGTTCGTGTCGAGCGAATTCGAGACACCGCACCCAACGTGTCTCGACTTAGCTCGA
>JAITWR010000005.1 GCA_031285165.1 Novosphingobium sp. | reverse complement strand
CTAACAGGCCGCCATGACTCGGACCGCCCAGATCAAGCACGCCCTTACCACCACCCGCGAGGGTGATTTCGCCCAATGGTATCAGGAAATCATCTCCGAAGCGGAGATGGCCGAGGAATCGGGCGTGCGCGGCTGCATGGTGATCAAGCCCTGGGGCTATGGCATCTGGGAGCGTATCCAGAAGCTGATGGATGCCGAAATCAAGGCGGCCGGGGTCGAGAACTGCTATTTTCCGCTGTTCATCCCGCTTTCCTATTTCGCCAAAGAGGCCGAGCATGTCGAAGGCTTCGCCAAGGAGATGGCAGTCGTCACCCATCACCGCCTGGTGAGCGACGGCAAGGGTTCGCTGACGCCCGATCCCGAAGCGAAGCTGGAAGAACCGCTGGTCGTCCGGCCGACTTCGGAAACGGTGATCGGCGCCGCCATGGCGCGCTGGGTCCAGTCCTGGCGCGACTTGCCGCTGCTGACGAATCAGTGGGCCAATGTCGTGCGCTGGGAAATGCGCACGCGCATGTTCCTGCGCACCAGCGAATTTCTCTGGCAGGAGGGCCATACCGCCCACGCCGACCGCAACGATGCCATGGCCGAAACGCTGCGTGCGCTCGAAATGTACCGCGCCTTTGCCGAAGGGCCGCTGGCGATGCCGGTGATCGCCGGCGAGAAGCCCGAGAACGAGCGCTTTCCGGGCGCCGTCGCGACCTATTCGATCGAGGCGATGATGCAGGACGGCAAGGCACTGCAAGCCGGCACCTCGCACTACCTCGGCACCGGCTTCGCCGAGGCCGCCGGGATTCAGTACCAGAACAGGGAAGGGCAGCAGGCACTCTGCCACACGACGAGCTGGGGCGTTTCGACGCGCCTGATCGGCGGTGTCATCATGACTCACGGCGACGACGACGGCCTGCGCGTGCCCCCGCAGATCGCGCCGCAGCAGATCGTCATTCTGCCCATGCTGCGCGATGATGACGGCGATGCGGCATTGCTCGCCTATTGCGAGGAACTGCGGGCTGCGCTGGCGAAGCAGTTGGCGCTCGGCGAGCCGATCCGCGTGCTGCTCGACAAGCGGCCGGGCAAGGCTACGCAGAAGCGCTGGGCCTGGGTCAAGAAAGGCGTGCCGTTGATTCTCGAAATCGGCGGGCGCGATGCCGCCGGCGGTCAGGTTTCCGTGCTGCGCCGCGACCGGCTCTGGCGCGACGATGCCCGGCCGAACTTCATCGCGCAGGCACGGGATGCGTTCATCGGTCAGGCCGCTGGCGAGCTGGCGGCAATCCAGGCCGCGCTGTTCGATGAAGCCCGCGCCAGGCGTGACGCCAATATCGTGCGCGGCATCGACAGTATGGATGCGCTTGCGAAATTCTACGCCGACGACCGGCGCTATCCGGGCTGGGTCGAACTCGGCTGGTCGCGGCCGACCGGAGAGGCGCTGGAAGAAGTCGTGACCAGGCTCAAGGCTCTCAAGCTCACCATCCGCAACACGCCGATGCGCGGCGAGCCGGTTTCGGGCACCTGCATTTTCACCGGCGAGCCGGCAGTCGAGCGCATCTACGTCGCGCGGGCCTACTGACGCAGCATCTCGGTGAAGGCCGGGGCCGTTACCCCCGCCCTTTCGGGAAATGCTGCACCTCGCCGGGAATGCTTACCCACTTGTGCATCGACTGCTCCCACACGGAGCGCACCGGCGCTGAAAAATTCGGATCAGCGATCGTGCCGACTGCAACGCCTGTCATAGCCGGGTGTTTACCCGACCGCGCATAAACGGTTGATCCGCACGTCGGGCAGAAAAAGGTTTCGAACAAATTGCCTTCATCGGTCGGCCGCTCAAAACGTGTGGAATTTCCGGTAATGACAAGTTGTTCCGCAGGGTAATAAGCTATCACTCCAAATGGCGATCCGCTTCTTCGCTGGCAGGCAAGGCAATGGCACGCAACCACAACGGGCGTTGGGCCGGGTAGTTCGACGGCAAGCTGCCCGCATTGGCACATTGCTTGCATTGCTTGTTTCTCCCCGATGTCAGGCGTTTCCGTGCGCGAGTTCCTCGCCTTTCTGCGCGAGCAGCGGCAAAATCGTGCTGTCCGCCAGCACCGTGCAGAAGTACTCGTCGAGCCGCTTGATCAGCCCGTTTTCGAAAGTGAAGATGAAGACGTACTGGTTGCAGTAGGGCGCACCGTTGCTGAGGACGGCATCGCCTTCCCACTCGACGACCACGACATCGCCTTCGGCCACGATCTTGATGAACCTGGGGCGAAAGCCGGTGGGAACGACCTCGCGAAAGGCGTCGACGGTCGCCAACATGGTTTCGCGATTGCGCTGGCCGGATACACCGGCGAAACCCTTGGTCACGGTGAAGGCGTCAGGCGTCAGGCATTCGCCCTGGCCCTGGGCGTCGCCAGCGCTCATCGCCTCGATGAATTTGCGCGCGATCTGCTTGTTGGCCTCGCCCATCACACTCTCCTGCTATCGGCAGCGGCATCGCGCGTGCCGGAAATTATTGATACGGGTGTGATTGTTTGTTGCGAGGGAAGGGTGGTTCTGTCAAACGGTTCCGACCGCCTCGTCCCCGTCTTGAGCCTTGCTCTCTATCGGCCTGTCTCGACGGGCATGCGGGATCGGGCGAGGATCAGCTTCCAGCTTCGCTTTCAGCGCTTCGTTCATTCCTTGCAGGCCCCTGCGCACCTTTTCCCCGATCACGCGGGCCAGGAGATTGCCAACAAGGCCGCTCATGATCTCGCCATTGGCGATCTCGCAGCGGCCGGAATCCAGCGCGCGCAAGTCGATGTAGCGGAATGCCTTCACCAGCCCGCCGAGATTGGTGATGCCGTATTCGAGCAGCGCCTCGGGTTCGGCCGAGACGATCCTTGCCTGCGCCTTCTGCGGCTTCATGCCTTCCAGCGCGATAGTCATGGCAAACGGCTCGCCGACGATCGGAGTGCCCTTTGCTGCGATGTAAAGCGGGTTCCACGCACCCCAATGGTCGAGATCGGCGATCACCCGCCACACTGCGGACACTGGCGCCGCAATCTCGATGCGGTGCTCGACCCCGCGGCCGGCCGGCCTCTTGCCCATGGCATCCTCTCCCGATTCGCAGCGATTCCTGACCTGCTGCCGGACCTTGAGCATCGTGTGCAAAAAACGATGCGACAGCAAAAGCCTGGAGCAAGCTCGCGTGATTCACAAGTCACGCGAGCTTGCTCTTGTCCAACAAAATGCTTGCCCCGCCGCCGGACTCGCGGAATGCCCTGCATGACGGATCGGAAGAAGCATGGACGAATTCGACTATATCATCACCGGCGGCGGCAGCGCGGGATGTGTGCTCGCCAACCGGCTGTCCGCCGATCCGGGGAACCGCGTGCTGCTGCTCGAGGCCGGCGGAAAGGACGATTATATCTGGATCCGGGTGCCGGTCGGCTACCTCTATTGCATCGGCAATCCGCGCACGGACTGGCTCTACCGGACCGGGGCCGAGGAAGGCCTGGGCGGCCGGTCGCTCAATTACCCGCGCGGACGCGTGCTCGGCGGCTGCTCCTCGATCAACGGCATGATCTACATGCGCGGCCAGGCCGCGGACTACGACGGCTGGCGGCAGGCCGGCAACCCCGGCTGGGGCTGGGACGACGTGCTGCCCTATTTCAAGCGCGCCGAGGACCACTACGACGGTGCGAACACGTTCCACGGCGCCGGCGGCGAGATCCGGGTCGAGAAACAGCGGCTGCGCTGGGACATCCTCGAAGCCTTTCAGCACGCGGCCGGGGAATGGGGCCTGCCCGCGATCGGGGATTTCAACCGCGGCGACAACGAGGGCTCGTCGTTCTTCGATGTGACCCAGCGCCGCGGCTGGCGCTGGAGCGCGGCCGATGCTTTCCTGAAGCCGGTGCGCGGTCGCGCCAACCTCAAGGTGGTGACAGGTGCGCTGGTCGACCGGGTGGTGATTGAGGACGGCCGCGCGGTGGGCGTCGCCTACCGCCTGGGCAGCGGGCAGTGTGTTGCGCGCGCGCGGGGCGAGGTGCTGCTGGCGGCGGGCGCGATCGGCTCGCCGGCAATTCTCGAGCGCAGCGGCATCGGCGACGCGGCGCGGCTCTCGGCGCTCGGCATCGTCCCGCTGATCGACCGGCCGGAAGTCGGCGGCAACTTGCAGGACCACTTGCAATTGCGCTGCGCCTATCGCGTCACGGGAGTTGCCACGCTCAACCGGCGCGCGGCGACCTGGTTCGGCAAGGGCCTGATCGGGCTCGAATATGTCCTGCGCCGCACCGGCCCGATGGCGATGGCGCCCAGCCAGCTCGGCATGTTCGTGAAAAGCGACCGCCGCTGCGCCACCGCCGATCTCGAATACCATGTCCAGCCGTTGAGCCTCGAGGCTTTCGGCGGCGGGCTCGACGCCTTCCCCGCCTTCACCGCCAGCGTCTGCAACCTGCGGCCCGAAAGCCGCGGCCGCACCGCGATCACCGATAGCGATCCTGCCGCGCATCCCTGCATCCGCCCCAACTACCTCTCCGCCGAAGAGGACCGCCGCATCGCCGCCCGGGCCATCCGCATCACGCGCGAGATCGTCGGCCAGCCGGCACTGGCGCAATACCGCCCCGAGGAAGTCCGTCCCGGCCCCGGCCACGACAGCGAGGAGGATCTCCAGCGCGCGGCCGGCGAGATCGGCACGACGATCTTCCACCCGGTCGGCACCGCCGCGATGGGCAGCGTGGTCGATGCCGGGCTGCGCGTGCAGGGCCTCGATCGCCTGCGCGTGATCGACGCCTCGGTGATGCCGCGGATCACCTCGGGCAACACCAATGCCCCGACCATGATGATCGCCGAGAAAGGCGCGGAGATGGTCTTGCAGGCGG
>JAITWR010000207.1 GCA_031285165.1 Novosphingobium sp. | reverse complement strand
GGCGGGCCACGATAATCGGATCGGGCCGGATCGACGACGGCATATTCGCGCCAGCCGGCGCGGCCCTCGACGATATCCCCCGCCTTGTAATCGGGGTGGTTCGATTTCACGACCTGGCTGACCGTGGGGCCGAACATCACTTCGCCCAGCCCGGTATGCGTCGCGCCCGACAGCAGCGTTTCGTCGATCGAAAAGCGGATCAGTGGATCAAGCGCCAGCCACAGCGTCTTCAGCAGGATCTCGCCCTCGCCCGGCTCGGGGACCGGCACTTGCTCGACGCGGAAATCGGATGGCCGGGGGTTGCCTCTGGCATAGGACGCGAGGACAACCTGCTTCATGGTGCCGGTCATTTGAGCCTCACGGTAACGGCGGACATTCCCCGGTGATCGAGCCCGCGATAAACCGACCTGGGCTTGTCGGGATCGAGCCGCATGTTCGGGAAACGATCCATCAGGCCGCTGATCGCCACGATCATCTCCTGCCGCGCCACGTCCATACCGAGGCAGCGGTGCGGGCCGAAGCCGAAGCCCATCTGGTGGCTCTTGTCGCGGAAAATGTCGTATTCTCCGGGGTTCCTGAACACCGTCGGATCGTGATTGGCAGCGCCGAGGCACAAGTGGACGCGCACCCCCGCCGGCACCTTGACCCCTTCCACTTCGGCATCCTCGACACACAGGCGCGGGAATACGGGATCTGTCGCGCGCCAGCGCAGGCCCTCCTCGACCGCCTGATCGAGCAGGCCGCGCTCTTTCACGCAGGCGTCCCAGAAATGGGTGTGGTTCATCAGCGCGTCGATAGTGATGCCGAGCTGCCGCCAGGTCGTGCCGCCGCCGGCGAAGATCGCCAGCTTGCAATAGCCGAATATCTCGTCCTCGGTCAGTGGGCGCTTGCTGCCTTCCTCCTCGTCGACGATCTGCGCATCGAGCAGGCCGGAAATGAGGTTGTCGCCCGGATTGCGGGTGTTCTCGGCAATCAGATCGCGCAGTGTCCGATCGACCCAGGCGCGCGATTCCGCCGCTTCCTCGGGCTTGAGCTTCGCTGCGCCGAATGTCGCGCGGTCGAGCTGATAGCGGAATTCGATGACATCCTCACCCTCAAGCCCGATCGCCCGCGTCACCGTCGCCATCGGCAGGCGCGCGCAAAGCTCGAAATTGAGGTCGACGGCATCCTCGTCGAGCAGCCGGTCGAGCAACGCGTCGACCGTCTCCTCGATCCAGCGCTTGTTCCACCAGTCGAGCACCTTGGGCCGCTTGAACAGCGGCTGGGCGGCCGAACGCAAGCGCTTGTGCGGCTTGCCAACCATCGACAGGATCGTCGTTCCGACAGTCGAGACGCCGGGGCTTTCCTTATAGCCCTCCGACGAGAAGATCAGATTCTCGCGGAAGCCGATCTCACAGGCGCGATAGGAGAAGAACGTGTAATTCTCGCGCTTGATCGGCGAGAACGGGCTTTCGGGAACGCCCAGCAGCTCACGCAGCGCCCCCTTCTGCACCGGCGCGGCATCACGCAGCCGGTTCATGTCGTCGGTATAGTCCTTCTCCATGTCGGCGCCGGTATTGGCCGACTGGGTATTGACATCGAACATCTCCTTGTAACGCGGATTGTCGGACATCAGCGATGCAAGCGCGCTCGACGCCTTCCCGGTCATGGGGCAAGTCGCCATGGTTCAGCCTCCCACTTTGCGGCCGGCGGTCAGGCCGCCGTCGACCGGCAGGTTCACGCCGGTAATGTTCGATGCAAGGTCCGAAGCGAGGAACATCGCCGCGCCCGCGGTGTCGGCGGGGTCGATCGACCGGCCGAGCGGATGGGCCTTGCCCATCGACGCCAGGATCACATCCCTGTTCGGGCTATCCGGGTCCATGCCCGAATAGTGCGTCAGCATCCCGGCCGGGCAGACCGCATTCACCCGGATGTTCTTTTCCGCAACCTCGATCGCCAAGCTGCGGGTAAGCTGCACGACCGCGCCCTTGGTCGCACCGTAAAGCACGCCGCCATAACCGATCATGCCGGCGACCGAAGCGGTGTTGACGATCACGCCGCCCTCTCCCTGACCATTGGCGCCCTGCCTGTCGAACTGGCGGATGGCCGACTGACAGCCGAAGATAACGCCGTTGATATTGACTTCCTCAACCCGGCGCATGTCGTCGTGCGGCAATTCGACGAGCTTGCGCAGACCGACGCCGGGAACCGGATTCACCGTGATGCCGGCATTATTGTAGATCACGTCGAGCCGGCCGAACGTCTCGACCGCGAGTTGCACCGCCGCCTCGACCGAATCCGGGTCGGCGACATTGCACTGGACGGCCTTGACCTGGCCTTGCTGCGCCCCGGCGAGCGCAACCGATTCCTCGGCAGTCGCAAGATTGATGTCCGCGGCGATGATTTTCGCCCCGTGCTCGGCCCAGAGCCTGACCGCAGCGCGGCCCACACCCGAACCGGCGCCGGTGATGACCGCGACTTTGCCTTCGAGAAGTCCTTGCATCGTTGTTTTCCTCTGCCCGTGATCGTGTTGCGGAACGGCCCGTCAACCGCCGATATTGAACGTGGTGACCATCTGGAACTCGCGCAGCCCTTCCTTGCCGCGCTCACGGCCGAGGCCGCTCATCCTGATGCCGCCTCCGCTAGCGTAGCTCGACATGACGGCGCCGTTGACGTTGACTGCGCCGCTGCGGATCCTGAGGCCGACCTCAAGCGACTTCACCTTGTCCTGGCCCGTGACCCAGGCGGAAAGGCCAAATCTGGAATCGTTGGCCATGGCCACCGCGTGATCGAGATCCCTGTAGCCGATGACCGTCACGACGGGTCCGAAGATTTCTTCCTGCGCGGCCGGATTCGCATTGTCCGGCACGTCGAGAATCGTCGGTTCGAAATAGTAACCCTTGTCGAAGCCGGCGGGGCGCTTGCCTCCCGTGACGACGCGGCCGCCGCCCGCGATCGCAGCGGCAGTGAAATGTTCGCAGCGCGCGCGCTGGCCGGCACTGATCACCGGACCGAGCTGGGTCGCAGAATCGCTCGCCGGGCCGATCCTGAGATCGGCGACGGCGGCGGCCATCGCTTCGAGAATCCGCGGCTTCACTTCCTCGGGCACGAAGACGCGGGTGCCGAGGACACAGCCCTGGCCGGCATGCGACGAGCAGACCTGAAGGCCGTGGGCCGCAGCGCGCTCCGCGGAATCAGGCAGGAAGATCGCCGCCGACTTGCCACCGAGTTCGAGCACCAGACGCTTGAGCGTCGGCGCGGCCTGCTCGGCAACCCTGGCGCCGACGACGCACGATCCGGTGAACGAAACCATATCGACCGCCGGATCGGTGGTCATAAGCTGGCCGCCTTCGAGCCCGCCCTCAATCACGACGTTCATCACGCCCCCGGGGATGCCCGCTTCCTCGGCCGCTTCGGCGAAGATCAGCGACGAGATGGGAGTCAGCGGATTGGGCCGCAGGATCACTGAATTGCCCGCCATCAGCGCCGGCACGACTTTCCAGAAGGCGGTATAAAACGGCACGTTATAGGCCGAAATCGCCGAGACGACGCCCAATGGCCGGTAGAGTTTGAGGCTCTGCACGGTGAAATAGGGATTCACCCGCTCGTGGATCGGCAGCGGATTTTCCTCATGCTCGGGCAGGGTGAGGAACATATCGATGATGTCGTCGGTCATGCGCAGCGGCGCATGGACCTGCGCGCCCATCACGGTCGACGAGGCCGGACAGCCGGCTTCAAGAATCGCCAGTTCGCGCAGGCGGTCGGCGCGCTTCCTCAGCGCCTCGGCATAGCGGCGCATCACCTCGCCGCGCTGTTTCATCGAAAGAGCGCTCCAGCGGCCGTCGTCGAAAGCGGCGCGCGCGGCCCCGATGGCGCGCGCGACCTGTGCCCCGCTCGCCCCGGTCATCTCCTCGACGACCGATTCGTCCGACGGGTTCTCGACAATGAAGCTCTGGCCCTGGCCGTTGACGAAGGCGCCATCGATATAGCCGGCGTAAGTCACGCGCTCTCTCCCGAATAAATTCGAAATTGCGAAATCTTATTCACCTATAACGCTAGACAAGCCCGTGCCCCGCGTCAATCGGATCCTGATCCCGCACACCGTTCAAGCTGTTGCCTCGGCCGGGCGCCATCCCTATTCGATGCTGCCCGGAAATCGTTCCGCAGCCAGTCACCTTGAGGATTCCCCCTGATGAACTACACCGACTTCCTGAAGCAGCAATGCTATATCGACGGAGAATGGTGCAATGCGGATTCCGGAGCGACGATTGATGTCACCGATCCGGGCACGGGCGCAAAGCTGGGCACGATCCCGAAAATGGGCACCGACGAGACGCGCCGCGCCATCGCCGCCGCCGAAGCCGCGCTGCCCGCCTGGCGTGCCAGAACCGCGGGCGATCGCGCCCGGCTGCTGCGCCGGCTGTTCAACCTGATGATGGAGCACCAGGATGCGCTCGGCGAACTCCTCAGCCGCGAGCAGGGCAAGCCCTTCGCCGAAGCCAGGGGCGAAGTCGCCTATGGCGCCGGCTTCATCGAATGGTTCGCCGAGGAAGGCAAGCGCGCCTATGGCGACGTGATCCCCTCGCACGCAGCCGACAAGCGCATCGTCGTGCTGAAGCAGGGCCTGGGCGTCGTGGGCGCGATCACGCCCTGGAACTTCCCCAATGCGATGATCACCCGCAAGCTCGGCCCGGCTCTGGCCGCGGGCTGTACGATGGTGATCAAGCCAGCCACCGCCACGCCCTATTCGGCGCTGGCCATCGCCCGGCTATGCGAAATGGCGGGCATTCCCGCAGGCGTCGTCAACGTCGTCACCGGCAGCGCCGGCCAGATCGGCAGCGAGCTGACGCGCAACCCCGCGGTGGCCAAAATCACTTTCACCGGATCGACCGAGATCGGCCGGCAACTGCTGCGCGAAAGCGCCGAGACGATCAAGAAATGCTCGATGGAGCTGGGCGGCAACGCCCCGTTCCTGGTCTTCGACGACGCCGACATCGACGCCGCGATCGAAGGCGCGATGATTTCCAAGTTCCGCAACAACGGCCAGACCTGCGTATGTACCAATCGCTTCTACGTGCAGGACGGCGCCTATGACGAATTCGTCGGCAAGCTGGCCGCGCGGGTGCAGGCGATGAAGCTCGGCTATGGTATGGAACCGGGCGTCGATGCCGGCCCGCTGATCGACGAGGCGGCGGTCGCGAAAGTCGAGGAGCATTTGCAGAACGCGCTCGAGGGCGGCGCCCGGCTACTTGCCGGCGGGCGTCGCAGCCCGCTCGGCGGCACTTTCTTCGAGCCCACCGTGGTCGCGAACGTCAAGGCCGACATGCTGCTCGCGCGCGAGGAAACTTTCGGCCCGCTCGCCGGAGTGATCCGCTTCACCGACGAGGCCGAGGCCATCCGCCTGGCCAACGACAGCGAATTCGGCCTCGCCAGCTACTTCTATGCGCGCGATCTCTCCCGCGTGTGGCGTGTGGCGGAAGCGCTCGAGGCGGGCATGGTCGGCATCAATACCGGCCTCGTTTCAACCGAAGTGGCGCCATTCGGCGGAGTCAAACAATCCGGCCTCGGCCGCGAGGGCTCGAAATACGGGCTCGATGACTTCCTGGAGATCAAATACCTCTGCATGGGGATTTGAAGCAAGGCCGGCCGGCAAGACCGCTCCCCTTCCCTTACGGAACTGCCGGTTTGCAGATGAATCAGCAGGGTGTGAGGCCGCGCTGCGTCTGCAAGCGGGCAAGCGGAATTACAGGTGCTGATGAAGTCGTGGAAATGCGCGGTCAATCCGGCGCGGCTGTCGCAGACGCGGCCGAAACAGTACGGACGGCATAAAACACGGCAGCGATCAGGTATAGAGCAGGAAATCCCGGCTCTGTTCGATCCAGCGGGCTTCGTCGGCTGCTGCGCGCGTATCGAGATCGCCGGGCAGCGCTGCGCGGTCGTCGACCCATTCGCGCAGCGCCGGCCCGCCGTTGATCACGTCGATCGCCAGCCGGCCGAACGCGTATTCGTAGGGAAAGTCGCGCCAGATCGCGTAGTCGGGCAGGAGATTGCGGATCGCCTTGAAGGCCAGCGCCTGTAGCCGCCAGGGGCGGAAAGCGCAGTGATCATAGAAGCGGCCCTCGGCGTGGATCATCAGGCCGTTGCACAGCGCCCTGGCGTGTTTGTGGAAGGTCGGTTCGAACCAGCATTCACGGATGGCGCAGCCGACGAGCCAGTCCGGGGCGAGCCGCTGCATTTCAGCCCGCACCGCCTTGGCGTCGACATCGGGCGCGCCGAACAGCACTTCGAGCGGACGCGTCGTGCCCCTGCCCTCACTCAGCGTCGTGCCTTCGAGCATCACCGTTCCGGCATAGGCGCGAGCCATGTTGAGATTGGCGGCATTGGGGCTCGGGTTGATCCAGATGCGGCTCTCGGGCCAGCCGCAGCCCGGTGCCGCTTCGGGCTGCCAGCCCTCCATCCCGATCACCCGGTAATCGACATCGAGCCCGAAGCGATCGACGAACCAGCGGCCCATCTCGCCCAATGTCAGCCCGTGGCGCATCGGCATCGGCCCGGCACCGACGAAGCTCTCCTGTCCCGGCAGCAGCAGCGTGCCCTCGACCGGCCGCCCGGCAGGATTGGGCCGATCGAGCACCCAGACGGCCTTGCCCCGTTCCGCCGCGGCTTCGAGCAGGTAGAGCAGCGTGGTGACGAAAGTGTAGATGCGGCAGCCCAGATCCTGCAAATCGAACAGGAAAACGTCGGCTGTCTCCATCATGGCCGGCGTCGGCCGCCGCACCTCGCCATAGAGACTGAAGATCGGGATGCCGTAAGCCGGGTCGATCTCGTCCGGGGTCTCGACCATGTTGTCCTGCTTGTCGCCCTTGAGCCCGTGCTGCGGGCCGAAAGCGGCCGTCAGCGCGATATCCGGGCATGCCGCCAACGCATCGAGCGAATGGACCAGATTTTCCGTGAGCGAGGCAGGATGCGCGACGAGCGCAACGCGCCTGCCGGCAAGCGGCTTGCGCAAGTTTTTGTCCGCCAGCAGGCGATCGATGCCGAATTTCATGCGCCCCCGCGTGCCGGAAGCGGCAGCGCGAAGCAAGCCGGGTCATGGAAATCGGGCTTGCCGGCGGGGTGCGCGAGTGCCCAGTAGCTTCTGGTGCCGTCCTTCTCCTCGATCACCGCGGACAGACCCGCCGCACCGGCATCGCCGATCACCGTGCGGTCGAGCATGGCGGTCAGCACGAAGATGAACTGGCCGCTGCCGCTGCTGACCTCCGGCGGCGGGATGTCCAGTTCGGCCATGCCTTCGCGATAGGCAGTGAAACGATAGGCGGCCCAGCGCCCCGACGGCGAGAAATTGAATTCGCGATAACCCGTGCCTTCACGGTCGCGCAGGAACAGCTCGCAGCAGGTCGTCAGCCACAGCTCGTCGCCGCGGCCCCTGCCGGCGAAAGGCGGCACGCGGAGCATGGCGGCACCATGCACCAGCCAGCGCAGCCCGACCATGCCGTCGCCGGTTTCGAACCAGCGGACATCGATGCGGTGGATGCTTCCGGCCGGCGTCCGGGGGGGCGGGATCAGGCTGGCAGTGCGTTGAACGTGCATCGATTCCATTCCGCCTGCCCCGGGCTTGCCGAAGGGCTGCTGTTCTTTATCCGCATCCGCATGTGTGTCGTTCCCAAGCGCGCGTTGCCATGCTAGCGCGCGCCGACCATGACGCAATACCGATCGACCCTGCTCCGCCTGCTCGACGAGCGCGGCTACATCCACCAGCTTACCGATGCCGCAGGGCTCGACGCGCTGGCTGCGAAGCAGGTCGTGCCCGGCTATATCGGCTTCGACGCCACGGCGCCATCGCTGCATGTCGGCAGCCTGGTGCAGATCATGATGCTGCGCCGGCTTCAGCAGGCAGGACACAAGCCGATCGTGCTGATGGGGGGCGGGACCACGCGGATCGGCGACCCGACCGGGCGCGACGAAAGCCGCAAGATGTTGAGCGACGAGACGATCGCAGCCAACATCGCCTCGATCCGCACGATCTTCTCGCGCCTGCTGACTTTCGGAGACGGGCCGACCGATGCGGTAATGGTCGACAACCAGGACTGGCTCGGCCAACTCGGCTACATCCGGCTGTTGCAGGAAGTGGGCACGCATTTCACCGTCAACCGGATGCTGACGTTCGATTCGGTACGGCTGCGGCTTGAGCGCGAGCAGCCGATGACTTTCCTCGAATTCAACTACATGATCCTGCAAGGCTATGATTTCCGCCATCTGGCGCAGACTGCCGCGGTCCGGCTGCAAATGGGCGGGTCGGACCAGTGGGGCAATATCGTCAACGGCATCGAACTGGGCCGCCGTATGGACGGGACCGAGCTTTTCGGCCTTACCACACCGCTGCTCACCACTGCCGACGGGGCCAAGATGGGCAAGACCGCAGCCGGCGCGGTCTGGCTCAACGAAGACGCGCTGCCAGCCTGGGACTTCTGGCAATACTGGCGCAATTGCGACGATCGCGATGTCGGCAAGTTCCTGCGCCTCTTTACCGATCTGCCGCTCGACGAGATCCGGCAGCTCGAATCCCTGCCGGGAAGCGGGATCAATGCCGCCAAGGTCGTTCTCGCCAACGAGGTGACCAGGCTGTGCCGCGGCGAGGAAGCGGCGAAGACCGCCGCGGCGACCGCCGAGGCCACTTTCGCCGGCGGCGGCATCGGCGCGGACCTGCCCGAGTTCACCGTCCCGCCCGAAGGCGTCACTATCATCGAGGCACTGGTCGGCATCGGTTTTGCGGCGAGCCGTGGCGAGGCCAGGCGCCTCGTCGCAGGCGGTGGGGCGCGCATTGATGGTGTTGCCATTGCCGACGAATCGCACAGAATCCCCGGCGATTGCGGTGAGCTGCGCATTTCTTCCGGCAAGAAAAAGCACGGAGTCCTGCGTTCGGCCTGACCGGCAGGCCGGCAAGGCATTGCCGGCACGAAATGCCCCCCCCGGTCGAAACAACCGGGTCATCCCCGCTTGGCAAGCGGGACGGGGCCTGCCATTCGGCACGGGTGATGCAACCGACCTCGCCCCTGCAAATTCGGGATTATCGCTTCTTCTGGCTGACCCGGATCACATCGGTCGTCGCCACGAGTGCGATGGTCGTCGCGATCGGCTACCAGCTCTATGACGTTGCCCGCAGCGACTATCATATGAGCATTCCCCAGGCCGCGTTCCAGCTCGGCCTGCTCGGGCTCGTGCAGTTCATTCCCCTGATGCTGCTGACTCCGATCGCGGGAGTCGTCGCGGACCGCTTCGACCGGCGCATCATCGGCGGCCTGGCGATCGGCGTGGACATGACGATCGCTCTGGTACTCGCTTTCGCCACCAGCGCCAGCCTGCTCAGTCTGCCGCTGCTGTTCTCGCTCGCCGCGATGCACGGCACGGCAAGAGTTTTCATCGGTCCGGCGCTCGGCTCGATCGCGCCCAACATCGTGCCGGTCGAACTGATGCCGAAAGCCATCGCCATCAATTCGATCGCCTGGCAGGCTGGCTCGGTCGCAGGCCCCGCCGCAGGCGGCTTCCTCTTTGCCAGCTACCATGCCCTGCCCTACTGGGTCGCTGCCGGGCTGCTGGCGCTGGCGTGCCTGTGCATCGCGATGATCCGCAAGCTGCCGCCGCCCAGGGGCAGCCGCGATGTCCACCCCATCCGGCAGATCATCGACGGCTTCACCTATGTCTGGAACGAACGCTTCCTGCTCGGCTGCGTGACACTGGATCTCTTTGCCGTCCTGCTCGGCGGCGCGACGGCGCTGTTGCCGGTGTTCGCGCGCGATATCCTGCATGTCGGCCCGGAAGGGCTTGGCCAGATGCGTGCCGCGCCCGCGCTCGGAGCGGCCATCGTGGCGCTGTTCATGGCGTGGAAGCCGCTGGCGCGCAACGTCGGGGCCAGGATGCTCTGGGCGGTCGCAGTTTATGGCGCGGCGACACTGGGCTTCGGCCTGTCGCGCTGGTTCCTGCTGTCATTGCTGTTCCTGACCCTGCTCGGCGCTGCCGATATGGTTTCGGTCTTCATCCGCAGCAGCCTGGTCCAGCTCAACACGCCCGACGAAGTGCGCGGCCGCGTCTCGGCGATCTCGGGCCTTGCCGTCTCGGCATCGAACGAGCTGGGCGAAATGCAGTCGGGCGTCGCCGCCGCATTGCTCGGCGCCACGGGAGCGGTTGTCTTCGGCGGCGTCGGTGCGATAGTGATTACCGTCATGTGGGCCTGGCTGTTTCCGGAACTGATCAGGGCCAGGACTTTCGCTCCGCAATATCGTCAAAGGGAAACCGCAGCATGAAAGCAGACAGCATCCTCGCCACGATCGGCAACACGCCGCACGTCCGTCTTTCGCGCCTGTTCCCCGATCACGAGGTCTGGGTGAAGTGCGAGCGCGCCAATCCCGGCGGATCGATCAAGGATCGCATCGGCATCGCCATGATCGAAGCGGCCGAAAAAGACGGCAGCCTAAAACCCGGCGGCACGATCGTCGAGCCGACTTCGGGCAACACCGGCATCGGTCTGGCCATGGTCGCCGCGGTCAAGGGCTACAAGCTGATCCTGGTCATGCCCGAATCGATGTCGATCGAACGCCGCCGGTTGATGCTCGCCTATGGTGCCACTTTCGACCTCACCCCGCGCGAAAAGGGTATGAAGGGCGCGATCGAGCGGGCAAGGGAAATCGTCGGGCAGACGCCCAATTCGTGGATGCCGCAACAGTTCGACAATTCCGCGAACATCGCCATTCATATCCGCACCACGGCCCGGGAAATCCTGAACGATTTCGCCGAAAGCCCGATCAACGTGCTGATCAGCGGAGTCGGCACGGGCGGACATCTGACCGGCTGCGCCGAAACGCTGAAGCAGAGCTGGCCGGGCCTCAAGGCCTATGCTGTCGAACCGACGCTGTCGCCGGTGATCTCGGGCGGCCAGCCCGGCCCGCATCCGATTCAGGGCATCGGCGCGGGCTTCATCCCCACGAACCTGCACACCCAAGCGATCGACGGTGCGATCCAGGTCGATCCTGCCGAGGCCAAGGCCTGGGCGCTGCGCAGCGCGCGCGAGGAAGGGCTGCTCGTCGGCATCAGTTCGGGGGCGACGCTGGCGGCAATCCGGCAGAAACTGCCCGAACTGCCCGCCGGCGCGCGCGTGCTGGGCTTTAACTACGACACGGGCGAGCGCTATCTCTCGGTGCCTGACTTCCTGCCGGAATAGGCCGAATATCCCCGGAGATCAGGCCATGGCCCTGGAACAGATTCCCTATCGTCAGGGCGATGCCGGGCTGACCGGCTGGCTGTCGCGCCCCACAACCCCGGCACGCGCAGCGGTGATCATCTTTCCGACGATCGCCAACGTGAACGAACATATGCGGCGCCGGGCGCGAATGCTCGCCGATGCCGGCTATGTCGCGATGATCGCCGATTTCTATGGCGTCGCACAAGGCGATTGGCAGGCCCTTGCCGGGGATCTGCGCGCCGATACCGCGCGCTACCGTGCCCGCAACGCCGCTGCGGTGGCAGCGCTGCGGGCGCATCCCGCTGCCGCCGGCCTGCCGATGGCGGCCATCGGCTATTGCATGGGTGGCCAGGCGGCGCTCGAAACGGCGCGCGACGGGCAGGACTTGCAAGCCGTGGTCAGCTTTCACGGCCTGCTCGAAACGGGCCGGCGGGCCGAGCCCGGCGCAGTGAAAGCCCGCATTCTCGTCTGCCACGGCGATGCCGATCCGATGGGGCCGCGTGACCATGTCCTCGCCTTCTGGCAGGAAATGGATGCGGCCGGCGCGAACTGGCACTTCCACAGCTACAGCGGCGTCAGGCACGGCTTCACCGACCCGGACAGCGACGCGCGCGGCCTCCCCGCCATCGCCTATGACGCCAGCGCCGACCGGCAGAGCTGGGCGGCGATGCTGTCGCTGTTCGACGAGGTCTTCGCGGGCTGACTCCTTCCCGCAGCCGGGCACAAACGAAAAGCCCCCGCGGGTGACGGGGGCTTTTGCAGTCCGGCAAAGACAATCCGATCAGATCGCGCCGATCGCCTGATCGACCAGCACCTTGTCGGCAACCGCGCCATGTTTTTGTGCGATCAGGCCGCGCGCAGCAGCCGCAGCAGCAGCAGCAGCTTTCGCCCGCAGTTCGGCAACGGCACCCCGTTCCGCCGCGGCGATCTTGTCTTCCGCCATTTTCTCGCGCCGTGCGATCACCGCAGAGGTGTCGACCTCGGCCTTGGCGACGATCGCCTCGGCCTCGTGCCTGGCATGTTCGAGCATCGCCGCCGCATCCTTTGCGGCATTGGCGATCTTGTCGGCATATTCCTTGCGCAGCGCTTCGGCTTCGGCGCGCAGTGCCCTGGCTTCGTCAAGCTGCTTCCTGATCTCGGCGATGCTCGCATCGAGCCCCGATGTCAGCATCCTGGGCACCTTGAAGAACAGCGCGATACCGATCAGGATGGTCATCGACGCAGCCACGACCCAGGATGCAGGGGCAAGGCCCAGCATCAGCGGCTCGCCAGCTTCGCCGTGCGCAGCCGCGGCAAGCAGGGTCAGCATATCAGCCATGGAGCGCCTCCTTTACCGCGGCGCGGGCCGCGATGGCATCGACAGTGATGCCGGCGAGGCGGGCGACGATGTCGCTTGCCGCTTCGCTGGCGACCGCCTCGATCTCACCGAGCGCGCCGGCGCGCGCCTGATCGATGCGGGCACCCGCCTCGGCCAGCCGCTTGTCGAGCGTCTGGCTGACCCCGGCGAGTCGGGTTTCGGTGGCCCTGGCCGCATCGGCCTTGGCCCTGGCGATCAGCGCCTGCGCTTCGGCACGCTGCTGGTCCGCCTGCACGCGCCAGGCTTCCTCCTGCGCATCCGCAGCCTTGCGCGCCGCTTCGGCAGCGGCAAGATCGTCGGCGATCTGCCTGTCGCGCGCCTCGACGGTCGCCATCACCCTGGGCACCATGCCGCGGCCGATGACAAAGAAGATGAAGCCGAAGAAGATCAGCACCCAGAATATCTGGCTGGCGATAGTCTCGGACAACTGCGCGATTTGAGGCATCTTGGAATCCCTGCGCTTCCCGGCCAGGACAGCCCCAAAAGCAGGACAGCCCCGGCCGGTCAGTTTATCAGGCCGTTCGATCAGACGACGAAGATCAGGATCATCGCCACGACGAAGGACAGCAGGCCGAGAAGCTCGGCGGCGGCGAAGCCGATGAACAGGCGGCCCTGCTGGCCATCAGCAGCGCCAGGATTGCGCAGCGCGCTTTCGAGGAACGAACCGAAGACATTACCGACACCGATGGCGGCCATGCCGGCGCCGATCGCAGCGAGGCCGGCACCGACGAGCTTGGCGGCTTGAGGATCCATGTTGAAACTCCTTTTCCTTGAATACGGGTGGTGAGTTGAAAAGATTGCTTAGTGAAGGTTCTCGGCGTCGTTCAGGTACAGCGACGTGAGCAGCGCGAAGACATAGGCCTGGATGCCCGCGACCAGAATCTCCAGTGCGCAGATGGCGATCATCAGCAGAAAGCTGGGAATGCCGACGACAGTGCCCCAGAGCGCACCCGAATTGGTGCTGTCGATGACGAAGCTCGACAGCACCTCGAGCAGCACATGCCCGGCCATCATCGCCACGAACAGTCGCAGGGCGAGGCTGAAGGGGCGCACCAGGAACGAGACGAGTTCGATCACCGGGATCAGCCAGATCAGCCACAGCGGCGTGCCGTGAGGCACGAAAAGTGAGAAGAAATGCAGGCCGTGGCGCCAGAAGCCGACCACCAGGACGATCGAAAACGACAGGATCGCAAGAACCCCGGTCACGCTGAAATGGCTGGTGAACGTGAAAGGGTGGACTCCCAGCGGAGCCAGCGGCAGCAGACCCAGCACGTTCGCGAAAAGGATAAACATGAACAGCGAGAAGATATAGGGCACGTACTTCTTGCCCGCAGGGCCGATATTGGCCGCGAGCAGGCCGTCCACAAAGCCGGTCATGCTCTCGACCGCCATCTGCCAGCGGCCGGGAACCAGTTGGCGCTTCATCCCGCCCCACACGAACAGAAGCAGGGCGACAGTCGCCACCGCCATCCACAGCGCCGAGTTGGTGAAGGGGATGTGATAACCCGCGATCTGCCAGTGATCGGTGCCGAACAACGGCTCGATCTTGAATTGATGCATCGGATCGACTTTGCCCGGTTCGGCCACGCCTTTGCCTCGCTGGTTACTGCACATGCACGACAGCGCCCCTCATGCCCCCATCACGCGGGGATCAATCGGGACGCCGGTTGGAAATCCGGATGATGTTCCTGAAGGCAACGATGATTCCGAGGAACATCACCACCAACAGACCCCAGGGCGTAGTCCCGGCAAAACGGTCGATGACCCAGCCGATGAACCCACCGCCGCCGATCCCCCCGATCAGTTCGGCCAGGACGCGGTTGCCCATGCGATAGTTCGCATCGGCCTCCCCGCCAGCAACCGCCCGGCTGCGCTCATCTTCCCGCTCTCGCGCAGCCTTGAGCCGCGCGTCGAGCGCGTCGATCCGCGCATCCTCGCCGATAGGGTCTCGTGCGGGTTCATTGTTGCTCATGCCAGGCTCCTTTTGAAAGGAAACGGATGACAGGCGCAACAGGCCCCCGCCGAGGGCGCCGCCCCCTTAGGCGGGGGGGTCTCCCGAGTCAACCGAGTGAATGCGGCAAGACCCGCACTGCGAAAGCACCGCAGCGCGCAGAGTGATGTCGCCCGGCACTTGCGCGCATGGCCGGGAAAGGCAATGCATTGGCGCCATGCCCGAACCAAGCCGACTCTTTCCTGAACAGGAGCCTGCGAGTGCCGGACCGGCCGCCGCGGCGAGCGGCGCCGAAGGCCATCGTGCGCGGCTGCGCAAGCGGCTGCTCGAAGGCGGAGCGGAAGCGCTGGCCGATCACGAGGTCATCGAATATCTGCTGATGACGGCGATTCCGCGGCGCGATGTCAAGCCGCTCGCCCGCGCGCTGATCCAGCGTTTCGGCTCGCTGGCGGGCGTGCTCAATGCCGATCCGCGCGCACTGGCGCAGCATCCCGGCATGGGCGCGACCAGCGCCGCCGCGCTCAAGATCGTTGCTCTCGCCGCGCGCCGGCTCGCGCGCCAGCAGGTGCGCGAGAAGCCGGTGCTGGGAAACTGGCAGGCGCTGATCGACTATCTGACGATCGACATGGCGCATCTGACGGTCGAGCGTGTGCGCGTGCTTTACATGAACCACCAGAACATGCTGATCCACGACGAGCACGTCGGCGACGGCTCGATCGACGAAGCGGCGATCCACCCGCGCGAAGTGATTCGCCGGGCGCTGGATCTCGGCGCGACGGCGCTGATTGTGGTGCACAATCACCCCTCCGGCTCGCCGCAGCCGAGCCGGGCCGACATCCAGATCACCAACCGCATCGCCGAGGCGGGGCGGCTGCTCGGCATCGTGGTTCACGACCACGTCATCATCGGCCGCGAGGGGCATGTCTCGTTCAAGGCCAAAGGGCTGATCTGAGCCATGACAGGCGGTGCAAGGAACCTGCGGGAATGTGCGTAGCCGCTTTCGCCTGGCAGGCGCATCCGCGCTGGCTGCTGGTCGCGATCGGCAATCGCGACGAATTCCACGAGCGCCCTGCCGCACCGCTGGCGCAGTGGCCGAAAGACGATGATTGCGACCGCAGCATCCTTGCCGGACGCGATCTCAAATCCGGCGGCACCTGGCTCGGCGTGTCGCGGGCCGGCCGCTTCGCGCTCGTCACCAACCTGCGCGGCTATGGCGGCCCCGATCCCGACCGGGCCTCACGCGGGGCACTGGTGACCGACCTGCTTGCCGGGAGCGGCCGCTATGCCGACCCGGCGACGGCGCTGCTGCAAGACTTCAATCCGTTCAACCTGCTGCTTGCCGACCGCGAAGCAGCGCATTTCCTGTCGAATAGGCCCGACGACATCCGCACCGCGCTGGCCCACGGCATCTACGGCCTGTCGAACGGCGCGCTCGACGAGCCCTGGCCCAAGACGCTGCAACTGAAAGCCGCGCTGCTCGACTGGCTGAACCGGGACGAAGAGGACTTCGCCCCGCTGTTCCTGACGCTGCGCAGCGAGTCGTTGCCCGGGATCGGCGTGCTGCCGCGCGAGCCATCCGACATTCCGCTTGAGCCGCGCGACACATCCGTCTTTATCAACAATGCCATCTACGGTACGCGGTGCAGCACGGTGGTCGCGATCGACCGCGCCGGCCTGGGCGTCATCCTGGAGCGCCGCTTCTCGGCCGACGGCCGCGGGATCGGGGAAACCAGGCTGGCTTTCGCCTGGCCTTGAGTAGAGCCGGGTTCCGAACGAACACGAAGGGAGACGCCGAATGCACCTGTCCATGCGCTTCGATTTCCGCAACCCGGCCTTCGCCGGCACGAGCATGGCCGATCGCTATGCCGCTGCGCTCGATATGGCCGAATGGGCCGACGGGCTGGGCATTTCGGCCAGCATCGGCATTGCCGAACACCACGGTTCCGAGGACGGCTACATCCCCAGCCCGCCGCTGATGCTGGCGGCAATGGCCGCGCGGACAAAGACCGTGCGCCTCGCCGTCACCGCCCTGATCGCGCCGTTCCATGATCCGCTGCGGATCGCGGAGGATTTCTGCGTGCTCGACCACATCAGCCGCGGCCGCGTCGATCTGATCGTGGCGGGCGGCTACGCGCCCGGCGAGTTCGTGATGTTCGACGTGCCGATCAAGGAACGGCCCAGGCGCGTGACCGAAATGGTCAGGACGCTCAAGGCCGCGTTCGCCGGCAAGCCTTTCGAATATCGCGGCCGCACGGTCCATATCACGCCCGAACCCTTCCGTCCGGGCGGGCCGACAGTGATCATGGGCGGCGCCAGCGAGGGCGCAGCGCGGCGCGCGGCGCGAATCGCCGATGGCTTCGTACCTTCGACCGCGGATTGCTGGCCGTTCTATCGCGACGAGATGATCAAGCTGGGCAAGCCCGATCCCGGCCCCGGCATGGGCGGCGCCGCGGAAGTGACCGCACTCGCCCGCGATCCCGAAGCCGGCTGGCAGGCGATGGCGCCTTTCTTCCTGCACGAGACGAATGCCTACGGCGCCTGGAAAGTCGCGGCCGGAGAGGACAGCCCTTTTGGAGTCTTCGCCGATGCCGACGCGCTGAAAGCGGCAAACGGCTACCGCGTCATCACGCCCGGGCAGATGGTCGCGCAGCTCAAGGCCGCACCGGCTGCGGTGGCGCAGTTCCACCCGCTTTGCGGCGGCATGCCGATCGACCTTGCCTGGGACAGCCTTCGCCTGTTCGAGAAAGAGGTGCTGCCGGCGTTCCGCTGACCGGGCCGCTGACCTGGCCGGAACGCCTAGCATGACGGATCTTGATCCAGGCACAGGGCACGTTATGCCGGCGCAGTGGAACAGCGCATGGTCAGCTTTGCTCTTGCCGGCAGCGGTGCCTATCTGCCGCAGCGCGTGGTTCAGACATGCGAGCTGGATGTTCTGACGCAACAGGCGCCGGGGGCCACTGCCGCCCGTTTCGGCGTCAGGCAGCGCCACTGGGCGCAAGCTGGCGAAACGAGTTCGTTCATGGCCGCGGCTGCCGCTGAAGCGGCGCTGGCCGCGGCGGAATGGAACCCGACATCGCTCGATGTCATCGTCGGCGCCTGCGGTGTCATGGAACAGCCGATCCCCGGAACGTCGGTGCTGGTCCAGCGCCGGCTCGGGCTCGGATCGAGCGGGATTCAGGCGTTCGACATCAACGCGACCTGCCTTTCCTTCCTGCTCGCCTTCGATCGCATCCTCGCCGGATTCGCTCTGGGCGAGTGGCGGCGCGCGCTGATCGTGTCGGCAGATATCGCCTCGGCCGCGCTCGATTTCTCCAATCCCGAAGCCTCCGTGCTGTTCGGCGACGGCGCGGCGGCCATAGCGCTCGAAGCAGGCGGACCGCATCACCGACTGGCCCATAGGTTCCGCACATATGGCGATGCGGCCGATGCCTGCCGTCTGGAAGCAGGCGGAACCCGGCTGCGCCCCGAGCCGGACCTCGCCGCATTTATGGCAGGCGCCAGGTTCCGTATGGACGGCCACGCCGTTTTCCGCGCCACCAGCCGCCGTTTCCCCGGATTCCTCAATGCGCTGTTGCAATCCGCCGATGTCCGGGCAAGCGACCTGCAAGCGATCGTGCCCCATCAGGCCAGCGCCGCGGCGCTGGAGCATCTCAAGCGCGCGATTCCGGACGGCGCACGCAAGACGATCGACATCTTTGCCGATATCGGCAACCAGATCGCCACGAGCCTGCCTTTTGCCCTGCACATCGCCCGCGAGCGCGGGCTGCTCCGTCCGGGCGAACATGCGCTGCTGATCGGGAGCGCGGCCGGTATTTCCCTGGGTGGCGCCGTTATCCGATGGTAAGCGGCACCGTTCTGGTCACAGGCGCCACAGGCGGGCTCGGCCGCGTGCTTGCCGGCATGCTCCATGCCGCCGGCCGGCATCCGATCGCCACCGGCCGCGATACCCGCATCGGCGCCGAACTCTCGGCCGCCGGAATGCGCTTCGTGCCGGCGGATCTGGTGCATGACCGGCTGGCACCGCTGGTCGAAGGCGTCGAAACCGTGTTTCACCTCGCCGCACTGTCCGCTCCCTGGGGCGCACGCGAGACGTTCCAGGCAACCAACGTCGCCGCCACCACACGCCTGCTCGATGCAGCGCGCGCGGCCGGCTGCCGTCGCTTCGTCTTCGCCTCCACCCCCTCGATCTACACCCGAACGGCCGACCAGTTCGGGTTGACCGAGGCCACGCCGCTGCCGCCGCAGGCACCCAACGATTATGCCGCAACCAAATATGCGGCCGAATGCGCCGTTCTGGCAGCCGCAAACGACACGTTTGCCACAGTGGCGCTGCGTCCGCGTGCAATCATCGGTCCGCACGACACAGCGCTGCTGCCGCGCCTGCTGCGCGCCGCCGGCAAAGGCGTTCTGCCCCTGCCGAATGGCGGCAGCGCGATGATTGAACCCACCGACGCACGCGACACGGCGCGCGCTTTCATCGCCGCCGAAGCGGTTTGCGCGTCTGTGGCCGGCAAGGCGTTCAACCTCTCCGGCGGGGCCGCTCTGCCGGTCGCGGCCCTGGCCCGGCATGTCTTTGCAAGGCTCGGCCGTCGGGTTCGGATCATCGCAGTGCCGCGCCGCCTCGCACTGCTTGCCGCACACGGCGCCGAGTGCATTGCCCGGCTATTGCCAGGCCAGCCGGAACCGCCGTTCACGGCATATGGCGCGATGGCGCTCGGCTGGTCGCAGACTTTCGACCTCACCGCCGCGCGGGCCGCATTGGGCTGGGCACCGCAACACGCGCCGCTTGCCGCAGTCGACTGGGCACTGGCCGAGATGTCCCATGCGTGAAGTCCGCACCATCCCGCTGATCACCGGCCGCTGCCGCCATCCGCAACGCATGACGATCCGCAACGGAAGCTGGCAGCCGGCCGATTTCCCCGCCATGGCAATGCTGATCGTGCATCCCGATGAAGGCCCGATTCTGTTCGACACCGGCTATGATCCGGCCTTCCTCGCAGCCACCCGCCCGTTTCCCGAACGGCTGTACCGATGGGCGACGCCGATCCGGCTGGAGCCCGGCCAGGACGCGGCAAGCCAGTGCGCGAAGCGCGGCTTCGATCCCGCCGGCATCCGGCGCCTCATCCTGTCGCATTTCCACGCCGACCATATCGCCGGCACCCATCGCTTCGCCAATGCGCGGATTCACTGCGCCCGTTCAGGACTGGAGGCCGCCAGCAGTTCCGGCCGTTTTTCCGGCACACGCCGCGGCATATTGCGCGGGCTGATCCCGGCGGACTTCGGCGATCGGGCGCGGTTCTTCGAGGATACCCCGACAGTGGCGCTGCCGCCCGATCTTCATCCCTTCGAGCACGGGGCCGATCTGCTGGGCGACGGCTCCCTGCTCGCGGTAGAGCTACCCGGACATTGCCCCGGCCATTGGGGACTGGTGCTGCGGGACAAGCGCTGGGGGCTGCATTTCCTGGTCGCCGACGCGGCCTGGTCGCTCGACGCCATCCGCCGCAACATGCCGCCGCCCGCCATGACCACGGCTTTACTGGGGCATACCGGGCGAGCGCGCGGCACGCTCGATGCGCTGCATCGCCTGTGGCGGCGCAATCCCGAGATCCGGCTCACTCCCTGCCATTGCGCCGAGCGTGCCGGCGAAGCGGGCGGAGCATGACCGGAACCGCGCTCATCACCGGCGCACGGGCGCCCGTCGCGCAGGATCTTGCCCGCGCATTCCGGACAGCGGGCTATCGCGTGCATCTTGCCGACAGCGCTCCCGGCTATGCCGCCCGCGCGATGCGGCCGCCCTTTCCGGTGCATCGGCTGCCACCGCCACGCAGCGCCTTTCCCGCTTTCCGGAAAGCGATGCGCCGCCTGATCGCAACCACCGGGCCGACACATATCGTGCCCAGTTGCGAGGAAGTCTTCTGGCTTGCCGAAGCGGCGGCGCGCGACGGCTATGCCGATCGGTTATTCGCGCCCGGCCTGCCGCTGCTCACGCACCTGCATTCGAAAGCCGATTTCGTCCGGTTCGCCGCAGGAATCGGTATCACCGTTCCCGAAACCCATATCCTCGATACCCCGTTCATACCGGAACGCCTGCCGCTTCCCCTCGGCCGGCTGGTGCTCAAGCCTGAATTCTCGCGCTTCGCCACGCATACCATGATCGCACCGACACCGGCCCGGGCCGCGCGGGTGCGGCCATCGCCGGCATTCCGCTGGGTCGCCCAGCAACGCATCGACGGCGAGGAAATCTGTAGCTGGTCCGCGCTGCACCAGGGCCGCATTGCGGCCTTTGCCGCCTATCGCCCGCGCTGGCGGCAAGGACGCGCCGCGGCATTCCAGATCGAGGCGGCCGACGTTCCGCAAGTCCGCGAGATCACCGCACGGATCGGCGCCGCCACCGGGATGACCGGCCACCTCTCGCTCGATATCATCGTCGACGCCGCGGGCACCGCCTATCCGATCGAGTGCAACCCGCGTGCCGTCAGCGGGCTCCACCTGTTCGACGCCGGAGCCGACCTGGCGCGTGCCGTGCTGGAAGGCGTGCCATGCAGCGAACCGCGACCGGGAACGCTCCGCCACATGGGGCCGGCGATGGCGCTGCTGGGCTTGCCGGCGGCACTGGCCAGCGGCCGGCTCGGCGCCTTGCGTGCCGACTGGCGTGCCTCGCGCGACGTGATCGATCGCGAAGGCAGCTTTCACGTCACGCTCGCCTGCCTCGCGGATGCCGCCGGCTTCGCCTTGCAGGCGCTGCGGTCGAAGCGCTCGCCTGCGGGCGCGACTACGGCCGATATCGAATGGGATGGCGAGGCTATCCCATGATGCCCGCACTCGTCACCGATGCCGCAGAGCTTGCCCGCGACGAATCGCCTGCCGGCCGCTATGCGGCGACTTTCGCGCGCGAAGGCACGGCAGCGCTGATCGCCAATGCCGGCTCGCAGCCGATGCTACTCCGTCATGGCGGCCGGAGCTTCCCGGTGACTGTGGACGATGGGGGTTTCGGCCGCAGCTATGTAGCAAGCCCGCACAGCGCCTATGTCCTCTATGCGCGCGAGGAGATGGCGATCGTCGGGATGCGGCGCGGGCGCCGGGTCACGGGCGCGGCGCTTGCCCTGCTCGACCGCATGCTGCGCGCCGCGCGTTTCAACCATGCCGTGCATCTCGACAACTGGCTGCTCTCGACCAATCTGCACGGGAACTGGGACGGCGCCGGCCTGCCGGCGATCCGCGCGACACTGGCAGAGCGCTTCCCCGACCATTTCGTCATCCTGCGCTCGCTCGATGTCTGGTCATGCCCGGCCCTGCTCGATGCGGCACGCGCCGACGGCTGGGTGATGCTGCCCGCGCGGCAGGTCTGGGTAGTCGACGATCTCGCGCGCGACTGGCTCCCGCGCAGCAACCACGGCAACGATCGCCGCGCGCTCGCGCGCTCCGGGCTGATCGTCGAGACACCGGAACGGATCGACGCAGGCGATGCCGCGCGGATCGCCGAACTCTATCATATGCTCTATATCGGCCGCTATTCCGCGCTCAACCCGGTCTTTACGGCCCGCTATGTGGCTTTCACCGCGGAGACGGGGCTGCTGCGCTACCGCATCGCACGGGAACCCGGCGGGCGGATCATGGCGGTGGCGGGCATGCTGGCAAGGAACGGGATC
>JAITWR010000178.1 GCA_031285165.1 Novosphingobium sp. | reverse complement strand
CCGGTTGATTCAAATTGATGCCGATATCAATATCAATTCAAATTACTCTGGTATTGCATATCGACATCTGCTGAAACCGCTGAACCGGGCCGGCGAGGCGCTGAGGGAGCGTTAGGCATGACGAAAACCGGCAAGAACGCGCCCCCCGCGCGGGTTCCGCAGGGAACCCGGAAACCGCGCAAGCCCCCGGCGGGCAGGGCCGATGTCTCGATCTGCGAGCGGCACCTTTCGCCTGCATTGCGGGGCTTGCCGGCAGAGAGCCTCAAGATCGCGCCGCTGACCGGCACAAGGCGCTGATCTACAACAGCCTGTGGCGGCCGATCGCCGATGGCCGCATGAAAACCGGCGCCATGCTTGCCGAGACCGACCTCGAAAAACTGTTCGCGGTCAGCCGCACGGTCATCAGGCCCGTGCTGGAGCATATGGCAATCGAAGGCTGTCTCGTCATCCCGCCGCACAAGAGCGCGCGTGTGATCGAGCCGACGCCCGACGAGGCAGAAGCCATTTTCGACGTGCTGGGCGTCGTCATGCGGCACATCATCGGCGAACTGGCCGATCCGGCCCGCGAGATCACGGCCGGGCAGCGCCGGATGATCGAATTGCACCTCGAAGCGCAGGGCCAGGCCGACAAGGCGGGCGATCCCATCGCAGCGCACCTGCTGGGCGTCGAGTTCCTGGTCCTGCTGGCAGCCATCCACGGCCGGGTTCTCTTTACCGACCTGATTGCGCGCACCATCGTTCTGGAGACCCTGTCGCTGAAACTTTACGGCGAGTTCCCGCCGCCGGTTTTTTACGTCGAGTTTCAGAGCAGCCTTGCCCGCGCGATCCTTGCCGGCAAACCGCAGGAAGCGCTGGCCGAGTTCGACGCGCGCCTGGCCCGCATCCGGGGCACGCTGAAATTCGACACCCCCGCACAGTATGAGGAAGGCGATCTCACGGTGCTTCTGGGAACAAAGCGTTGAACCGGGCCGGCAATCGGGACGCTGTGCCCGCGCTGGCGCGCGCCCCATTGTAATCCGGCCCGCTCCCGCATAGCCACAATGCCATGATCTTCAGCCAGACCGCGCTTGTTCTCATCGGGATGCTGCTGGCCGCCTGGACGCTGACCGCGGGCTGGGCGATTGTCGCGGCGCGGGCGCGGCAGCGGCGTGCCGAAGCAGGGCTGCGCAATGCCCGGCGCCTGGCGCGCATGGTCGACGAATCGCCGGCATTGCCTTTGCTGGTCCGCGTCGACGGCCGCATAGAGGCGCCTCAGCGGCTGGCCAACTGGCTGGGGCTGGAGCACGTTCCGCAATACCTCACCGAACTCGCTGCCGGCGGCCCCGACAATCGGGAAGGAGGGCTGACCGCAGAGCAGCTCGCCGAACTGACCCAGGCCGTCCGCCGCACGCAGAAGACCGCGGCACCGTTCCGCATGGTTGCAACGCCAGGGGGCTCGCAGCGCAGCCTGGCGCTGCGAGGACATCTTGCCGACCCGCAGGTTTCGCCGGGCGGCGCAGCGCTTGTCTGGGTGTTCGACTTCAGCGACAGCGAGAGCGAGCTGGCCCGGCTTCGGGCAGAGGCGGCACGGGCGCGCGGCGATTTCGCGGCGCTGGTCTCGCTGATCGAGGCCGCACCGATGCCGATGTGGTTTCGCGGGGCGGACGGCAGGCTGCAACTGGTCAATGCGGCCTATGTCGCCGCGGTTGCCGGCAAGAGTGCGGAAAGCGTCGTTGCGGCCGGCACCGAACTGGTCGAAAGCGTCAGCGGGCTCAGTGCCGCGCAAGTGGCGCTTCAGGCGGCGCAGCACAAGCGGCCGATCGAGCGCATCGTTCCCGCGACGATCGATGGCCAGCGCCGGGCATTGCGCATCAGCGACCTGCCGATCGGCGGTGAACCCGGCGACGGGGGCATTGCCGGCTATGCGATCGACATCGAGGACATGGAAGAGCTTGGCCGCACTTTCAGGGCGTACCGTGAAGCGCAGCGGGCAATGCTCGACCAGCTTTCCGCAGGCGTCGCCCAGTTCGATGCCATGCGCCGGCTCGCTTTCGCCAACCAGCCGTTCCAACGGCTTTTCGCGCTGACGGCGACGGCGGCGGCGTCCTTGCCGCCGTTCGAGCAGGTGCTCGACATGGCGCGTGATGCCGGCCGTATGCCCGAGGTGCGCGACTTTCCTGCCTGGCGGCATGAAAAGGCCGAATGGTTCGCTGCCGGCGAGCCGCAGGAGGAAGCCTGGCCGCTTGCCGACGGCACGCATCTGCGCGTCGTCGCCCGGCCGATGCCCGATGGCGGCCTCGTCCTCATCGTCGAGGACCGGACCGAACAGTTCCGCCTTTCGGCAGCAGGCGGCGCGCTGCTGCATACGCGCACCGCGATGTTCGACAGCCTGTTCGAATCGATCGCAGTCTTTGCCCCGGACGGCCGCATGCAGGTGTGGAACCGCCGCTTCGCCGCGGACTGGGGGCTCGATGGCGATTTCCTCGACACGCATCCGCATATCGAGCCGTTGCTCGAGCGTATCGCCGCGCGGCTCAAGCGGCCGCCCCAGGCCAGAGGCGTCGGCAATGCCCTGCGCGCTGCGATGGTCGACCGCAAGCAGGCCGGCGGGCGCGTCCAACTGGCCGATGGCCGCATGCTTGAATTCGCCGGGGTGCCGCTGCCCGATGGCAACGGCCTGCTGACCGTGCTCGACATCACCGACTGGCAGAAGGCCGAGGACGCCTTGCACGAGCGCAACACCGCGCTGGTCGGGGCGGATGCGGTGAAGACCCGCCTGCTTGCCAACATGAGCTATGAATTCCGCACGCCGCTCACCTCGATCGGCGGCTTTGCCGAGCTGTTGCAGGCGGGGCTCGGGGGGGAACTGTCCGAAACCGGCAAGGAATACGTCACCGCTATCCTGTCCTCGGTGGGACAGCTCGGCGAGCAGGTCGAAAACATGCTCGACCTGTCGCAAGGCGAGGCCGACATGCTGCCGCTGGCGCGCGATGAGATCGAATTGCTGCCTTTCGTCACCCGGCTGGTCGAGGAGCGCGCGGTGCGGCTCCGGCGCGGGGAACTGACGCTCGACTTGCGCGGTGACAGGGGAGCCGGACGGATTATCGGCGACTCGCGGCGACTCGGCCGGGCGATCGGTCATCTCCTCGACAATGCCATTGCCGCCACGCCGCCGGGCGGACGCATCCTGGTCGAGCTGTCGCGGCACAGGAAGAAGGGGGGCGAGCGGGCGCGGATCGTCATTTCGGACAACGGGCCGGGCATGGACCCGGCTGCGCTCGCGCGGGCACTGGGCGGGTTGAAAGCCGGCACGGCAGGCAAGGCGGCAGAACGCGGCCAGGGTTTCGGCCTGCCGCTCGCCCGGCAGCTTGTCGAGGCGCATGGCGGAACATTCACGCTGTTGTCCGAGCCGGGTCAGGGGACGGCGGCGATTGTCGAGCTGCCGTGACGATGACTGTCGATCTCCCCGACCTTGCCGCGATGGAGCGCTTCGGCGCGGCCATTGCCGCCGCGCTGCGGGCGGGTGACGTTGTTGCGCTGTCGGGCGGACTCGGCGCGGGCAAGACCACGCTGGCGCGCGCGATCATCGCCGCGCTGGGGCACGGAGGCGAAATTCCCTCGCCGAGCTTTGCCATCATCGAGCTTTACGAGCCGCCCGCGGTGCGGTTGCCGCTGGTCCACGCCGATTTCTACCGGCTGTCCGATCCGGCCGAGGCCGGAGAGATCGGCCTCGACGATTACCGCCAGGGTGCGGTGCTGCTCGCCGAATGGCCCGACCATGCCGGCGGCTTCGCGCATGAGGCAGGATGCCTGTCGATTGCGCTGGAAGTTGCGGAAGACGGGCGGATAGCGATTGTGGAACCGGGCGCGGATTGGCTAGGGCGGCCGCTATGCCCTTGACCCTGCCCAACGACCTCGATGCATTCCTCTCGGAAGCGGGCTGGAGCCGGTGCGCGATCGAGCCGCTGGCCGGTGATGCTTCGTTCCGTCGCTATTTCCGCCTTCGCCGCGGCGATGCCACTGCCATGCTGATGGACGCGCCGCCGCCCGACGAGAATCCCGAGCCTTTCCTGCGCGCGGCCAGATGGCTCGACGCCAACGGCATGCGCGCGCCGCGGATACTGGCCGAGGATGCCGCAAGGGGGCTCGTCCTGCTCGAAGACTTCGGCATCGCCCGGATGCGCGACTATCTCGACCAGTGGCCCGACGACGAGCGCGAGGTCTATTGCACTGCCGTCGATGTGCTGGCCGATCTGCATCGCCTGCCGCCGGGGCCGTTTCCCGATTACGGCATGGCCGAGTATCAGCGCGAGGCGAAGCTGTTCATCGACTGGTATTGCCCGGCGCAGAAGCTCCATGTGGACGGCGCCGCTTATGCGCAGGCCTGGGAAACGGTGCTGACGCCCATGCTCGCACGCCAGCGGCCGGGCGTGACCGTGCTCCGCGACTACCATGCCGAGAACATCATGCTGCTGGGCGCCCTGCATGAACAGGGCTTGCTCGACTTTCAGGATGCACTCGTCGGCCACCCTGCCTATGATCTCGTCTCGCTGCTTCAGGACGCGCGGCGCGATGTTCCGGCCGAGCTTGAGGCCGAGATGTTCGACCGCTATCTGGAAGCCAGCGGCAAGGCGCCTGAGGATTTCCTCGCCGATTACGCCCGGCTCGGTGCGCAGCGGAACGTCAAGATCGTCGGCATTTTCGTCCGCCTGTGGCAGCGCGACGGCAAGCCGCGCTATCTCGATCTCATCCCGCGCGTCTGGAACCTGCTGGAGCGCGACCTGGCGCATCCGGCGCTCGCCCCGGTGGCCCGGTGGTTCGATGCCAATATCCCCGCCGGATTGCGCGCTGCCGGCGGTGGAAGTTATGCGCCGTGAGCGCAGGGGAACTCGCCAGCGATACGGCAATGGTCATGGCCGCGGGTCTCGGCAAGAGAATGCGCCCGCTGACCGCCAGCCAGCCCAAGCCGCTGGTCCGCGTCAACGGCAAGCCGCTGATCGACTACAGCCTCGATGCGCTCGCACAGGCCGGCGTGGCGAAAGCGGTGGTCAATGTCCACTACCTCGCCGATGCGCTCGAGGCCCATCTGGCAGTGCGTGAACGGCCGCCGGAAATCACGATCTCGGACGAGCGCGACCTGCTGCTTGAAACCGGCGGCGGGATGGTCGGGGCGGCGGCGCTGCTGCCCGATCCCTTCTTCTGTCTCAACAGCGACAACATCTGGCTCGATGGCCCGCGCGACGTGTTTCGCGAGCTTTCAGCCCGCTGGGATGCCGGACGGATGGACGCGCTGCTGCTCGTCGTGCCGCATGCGCGCGCTTTCAATTACGGTGGGGAGGGCGATTTCCATCTCGACCCGCTGGGCCGGATCACCCGGCGCCGGCCGGGACGGATCGCGCCTTTCATCTACACGGGCATCCAGATTGTCTCGCACCGCCTGCTGCGCGAGGCGCCGGAGGGGCCGTTCTCGACCAACGTGCTGTGGCAGCGCGCGATCGGGGAGGAGCGCCTCTACGGCCTGTCACACACCGGCCTGTGGTGCGAGGTCGGTGAGCCGGCGGCGATCGCGCCGACCGAGGCACTGCTGGCCCGTGCCTGAGCGCACCGGTCCGCGGATATATTCGATCGCCGCGCATCGCGGTTTCGCCGATGCGCTGGTCGCGGGGCTGATCCCGCGCTATGCGGAGGACGATTTCGGGCTGGCGCGGCTGACGCTGCTGCTGCCGAGCCGCCGTGCGGTGCGGACCGTGACCGAAGCCTTCGTGCGATTGTCCGGCCAGGGGCTGCTGCTGCCGCGGATGGCTGCGGTCGGCGATCTCGATCTCGACGAGACGCTGGGTGCGCTGCTCGATCCGCTGGCGGCAGGCAACGAGATTCCGCCCGCCGCCGACCCGGTGCGGCGCTGGCTGCGGCTGGCCGATTACCTGAAGCAAGTCGAGGGAGAAGGTGCGGGAAAAGGCGCCGCGCTGCTGCGCCGGGCTTTCGATCTCGGGCGGACGATGGACCGTCTGCTGGTAGAGGGTATCGCGCCGATCGATCTGATGTCGGAAGCGGTGCAAGGCGTTGTCGGCGATCAGGCGGCGCATTGGATCGCCAGCACCCGCAGCTTCCTGATGGTCCAGCAATACTGGCTTGCCGAACTTGCCGAACGCGGCGAGGTCGACGCGCCGGCCCGGCGCAACCGGCTGTTCGAGCATACCGCCCGGAAATGGCGCGAGGCGCCGCCGCCGCATCCGGTGGTGGCCGCCGGCGTCACCAGCGCCTCGCCCGCTTTGGCGGGACTGCTGCGCACGGTTTCCGAACTGCCGCGCGGCGCGGTGATTCTGCCCGACCTTGATCTTGCGCTGGAAACCGGGGTGTGGGACGCGCTCGGCACTGCCGGCAAGCCGGAAGGGCCGGACGATCCGCCTTTCGGCACGCGCGATGCGGTTACGCATCCGCAATACCATCTCAAGCTGCTGCTGAACCGCATGGGCATCGCCCGCGATGAGGTTCAGGCCTGGCACCGCGCGGGCATGGGCGCGGCGCCGCCTGCGCGCAGCCGTGCGATTTCGAACCTGTTCCTGCCGCCTTCGGCAAGCGCGCGCTGGGTCGATCTGCCTGCCGGCCAGCGCCGCCTTGCCGGTGTGCGGCTGATGGAAAGCGCCCATCCGGGCGAGGAAGCGCAGGCCATCGCCATCCTGATCCGCGAGGCCCTGGAAACGCCGGAGCGGCGCGTGGCCCTGATCACGCCCGATCGCGGCCTTGCCGCGCGCGTGGTGGCGCAGCTCAAGCGCTGGGGGATAGAGGCCGACGATACCGCCGGCCAGCCCTTGCCGCAAACCGCCGCCGGGCGCCTGCTGCTGCTGCTTGCCGAAGTGCTTGCGGAGAATGCCGCGCCGGTGCCGCTGCTGGCCTTGCTGACTCATCCGCTGGTTGCGGCTGCAACCGACCGCCCGGCGTGGCTCGAAGCCGCCCGGTCGCTGGATCTGCATCTGCGCGGTCCGCGTCCGGGGCCGGGACTGGCGCCCTTGCGCGCGATTGCGGCACAAGCCCATGCGGAGGCATGGTGGATCACGGTTGAAGCGATGCTTGGCCCGCTGCTCGCTCTGGGTGAGGATGAGCCGCTGGCCGATCTGCTCGACAGGCTGGCAGGCACGGCCGAAGCGCTTTGCGGTGAGGCGCTGTGGGCAAGGGCCGACGGTCGCGCCCTATCCGCTTTCGTCGAGGACTTGCGCGAGGCGGCGCGGGCGGCGGGTACGCGGTTTGCCCCGCGCGAGCTTCATGCGATGCTGCGCGATGCCATGGACCGCATCGCCGTCCGTCCGCCGTGGGGCGGCCATCCGCGGGTATCGATCTATGGTCTGATCGAGGCGCGGATGAGCCGCGCCGATCTCGTCATCTGCGGCGGGCTGGTCGAGGGCGTCTGGCCGGGCTCGCCCGCGCCCGATGCGCTGCTGCCGCCGGCAGTGCTGCGCGCGCTCGGTGTGCCGGGCGCGGATTTCCGCATCGGCCTTGCCGCGCATGATCTCGCCGCGGCGCTGGGCGCGCCCGAAGTGGTGCTGTCCTGGGCGCAGCGCGATGAAAGCGCGCCGGTGATCCCGAGCCGCTTCGTGCTGCGGGTGAAGGCCATGCTCGGCGATCTCGAGCAGGCGCATACCGGGGCCGAGGCTGTCCGGCTGGCCCGTGCGCTCGACGATGCCGCGCCCGCACCGCGCTATCCTCGCCCGCAACCCATGCCCAGCGCCGGGCAGCGCCGGGTCGATATCCCGGTCACCGGGCTCGACCGCCTGCGTGGCGATCCCTACCAGTTCTATGCCGGTTCGATCCTGCGCCTCTCTGCGCTCGATCCGCTGGATGCCGAGCCTTCCGCCGCCTGGAAGGGCACCGCCGTCCACGCGATTCTCGAACGCTGGCACAAGCAGGGCGGTGAATTGCTGCCCCTGGCCGGGCAGGTGCTCGACGAGATGAGCGCGCACCCGCTGATGCGCGCGCTGTGGCGGCCCCGGCTGATGGCGGCGCTCGCATGGATCGGCGCCGAGATCGCCCGGCTCGACGCCGGGGGCCGCGCGGTGCTGAAAAGCGAGATCAAGGGCGGGATAGAGGTCAAGGGCGTGCGCATCCACGGCCGCGCCGACCGCATCGACCGGCTGGCCGACGGCCGGCTTGCCATCGTCGACTACAAGACCGGCCAGCCGCCATCGCGCAATATGGTGCAGCAAGGCTTTGCGCTGCAACTCGGCCTCATCGGCATGATCGCCGGGCGCGGCGGCTTCGAAGGTGTCACGGGCGAGGCGGAGCGGTTCGAATACTGGTCGCTGGGCCGCAGCGACAGGAGCGAGACGGGTTTCGGCTATCGCGAGGAGCCGATTCTCGAAGGCAGCCGCCGGACCGGCATTGCCCGCGACGCGTTCGTCCCGACGACTGCGGACTATCTGGTCCAGGCGATCGACCGCTGGATACTCGGCAATGACCCGTTCACCGCGCGGCTCAATCCCGATATCGGCGGCTACAACGACTATGATCAACTCATGCGGCTTGACGAATGGCTGCCGCACATGACTCCTGACGAGGAGGACGCGGCATGAGCGGTCCCGCATCGGTCCATCCGCTCGACGGCAACCAGATGAAGGCCGTCGCGCCCGATGAAAGCGTCTGGCTCTCCGCCTCGGCCGGCACGGGCAAGACGCAGGTATTGTCCTCGCGCGTGCTTCGCCTGCTGCTGCAAAAGGATGTCGAGCCGTCGCAGATCCTGTGCCTCACTTTCACCAGGGCCGGTGCGACCGAGATGGCGGACCGCATCAACGGCACTCTGGCGCAATGGGTGCGGCTGCCCCAGACCGGGCTGTTCCAGCGGCTCGATGCGATCGGTGCGCCGGCGGACCCGGCAACGCTGGCGCGTGCGCGCACGCTCTTTGCCGCCGTGCTCGATTGCCCCGGCGGCGGGCTCAGGATCGATACGATCCATGCTTTCGCCCAGTGGCTGCTGGGCGCTTTCCCGCACGAGGCCGGCCTTGTTCCCGGCACACGGCCGATGGAGGACCGCGACCGCATCCTGCTGGCGCGGCAAGTGCTTGCCGGCCTGCTCGTGGCGGCCGAACAGGAATCGACCGGCGATCCGCGACTGCTCACCGCGCTGGCCGATCTCAGTTTGCGCATGGGGCCGGATGAAGTGGAAGCCTATCTCCTGCGCTGTGCCGAAGCGCGCGAGGTCTGGTTCGGACCGGGCGGATGGCAGGAGCCGATGCGGGCGAACGTCGATCGCCTGCTGGGATTGCCGGCCGATGCCGGTATCGGGCATGTGGCCGCCCTTTGCGGTGACGATGTTTTCGACACGGCCTCGCTGCGGCGCTGCCGGCAGACGCTGGCGGACTGGGACACCGCCACGGGGCGTGATGGCGCGGCGGCGATTTCCGCCTGGCTTGCGCTGGATACCGCAGGCAGGGCGGAAGCGATCGAGCAACTCCATCTCGGCCTTTTCACCAGGACGACCGGCGTTCCCAAACAGCTCAACAATGTGCTGAAGCGCGATCCCGACTATGAAAGCCATATCACCCGTGTTGCAGGCTGCATCGGCGCGGTGCGCGAGATGCGCAGCCTGTTGGCGCTTGCCGACCGGCTCGTGCCGGCGCTTCGGCTGGGCCGCGCTTTTGCGCTTGCCTGGGACGAGGCCAAGCAGCGCGAGGGGCTGATCGATTTCGACGACCAGATCCGCCGCGCTGCCGAACTGCTCGGCACGTCGGCCCTGGCCGACTGGATCCGCTACAAGCTCGATCGCCGGTTCGATCACATTCTCGTCGATGAGGCGCAGGACACCAACGCCGCGCAATGGCGGATCATCGATGCACTGACGGGGGACTTCTTTGCCGGCCTGGGCCAGCATGATGCAAAGATGCGCACGCTTTTCGTCGTCGGCGATTACAAGCAGGCGATCTTCCGCTTCCAGGGCACCAGCCCGGAGAACTTCGAAGCGGCGCGGCGGCGAGTTGGCGCGGCGATGTCCGGCGCAGCGCGGAATGCGGCAGCACTGCACGGCGCGGGCACGACGAAGGAACTGCTGGAACTCGGCCTCGACCGCTCCTTCCGCACGGCGCAGCCCGTGCTGGATTTCGTCGACAGGGCGATCGCACAGATCGGGCACGCCAGCTTCGGCCTTGCCGGGCCGCCCGAGCCGCATGTCGGCGAAAAGCGTCCCGGCTATGTGGCGCTGTGGCGGCCGATCGGTCAGCAGGCGGACGAAGCCGGGGATATCGAGAATATCGAGGATGCCGGCGAGGGCCAGGAGGGCTGGCTTTCCCGTCCCGACCGCCAGCTTGCCGAGCGCATTGCGCAGCAGGTCCGGCACTGGATGGATAGCGGTTTCCTGCTGGTGAAGGGTGGCGCGCGGCGGGCCACACCGGGCGATGTCATGGTGCTGGTGCGGCGCCGGCGCGAGCTTGCCGGGCTGATCGTCGCGCGGCTGCACGCCGCGGGCGTTGCGGTGGCGGGCGTCGACCGGCTCCGGCTGGGCACGCCGCTGGCGGTGCGCGATCTCGTCGCGGCCCTGCGCTTTGCGGTGCAGCCGCTCGATGATCTCAATCTTGCGTCCCTGCTGGTTTCACCGCTGGTTGGCTGGAGCCAGGAAGACCTGCTTGCGCACGGCTACCGTCCGAAAGGGACGCGGCTGTGGGATCATTTGCGGCGCATCGCGCATCCGGTAGTCGAGCAACTGGCCGACCTGCTGGGGCTTGCCGATTTTCAGCCGCCGCAGGCATTGCTCCACTGGCTGCTGGCCGGTCCATGGCAAGGCCGGCGCAAGCTTGTCGCGCGGCTGGGGCGCGAGGCCAACGATCCGATCGATGAACTTGTGAACGCCGCTTCCGCCTATGCGGCGAGCAATACCCCGAGCCTCGTCGGTTTCCTCGCCTGGTTCGATGCCGGCGAGGGTGAGTTGAAACGCGAGGCGGGCAGCAGCGGCGGCCTGGTCCGGGTGATGACCGTGCATGGCTCGAAAGGTTTGCAGGCGCCGATCGTCATCCTTGCGGACGCGGCCGGCAATCCCGCCAGCCCCCGCGGGCTGCGGCTCGACTTGCCCGATCCCCATGCCCGGGAGCGCAAGATCCCGCTGCCCGGTCTGCGCAAGGAGGAACGCGTCGGCAGGATCGCCGCGGAGCATGCCGAAGCCGGGGAAGCGGAGGAGCAGGAGCACTGGCGCCTGCTCTATGTCGCTATGACGCGCGCGGAAGAAGCGCTGTTCATCGGCGGGGCGCTTGCGGCGCGTGAGAAGGAACCGGCGGCGAATAGCTGGTATGCCCGGTTGCGCCTGCTGTTCGGCGCGGATGACTGGATCGAGGACACGATCTGGGGCGCGCGGCTCGAATGGGGCGTCCCGGCCGGGCCGGCGGCAGCGGAAACCCGCGCGGCCGAGCGGCTGCTGCCGTTGCCGCCGCCGCTGCCGCGCTGGCTGCAAGGCCCTCCGCCCGCCGAGCCGCGTCCGCCGCGGCCCCTGGCTCCTTCGTCGCTGGGGGAGGACGTGTCGCCCGATCCGCCGTTCCCGCCGGGTGCCGGCATCCAGGCGGCGCGGCGCGGCACGCTGATTCACAAGCTGCTCGAGCGGCTGCCCGAAGTCGCGCCGGCCGATCGCGAGGCGGCTGCGGAGCGCTGGCTTGCGCGCAACGCCGCCGAACTCGATGCCGGGACGCGCGATGCGCTCGGGCGCTCGGTGCTCGATGTGCTGGCCAATCCCGAATGGCGCGATCTCTTTGCGCCGGGCGGGCTTGCCGAGGCACCGATCGCGGCGGTCGTCGGCGGGCGCGTGGTCGCGGGCACGATCGACCGGCTGGCGATCGAACCCCACCGCATCCGCCTGATCGACTTCAAGACCGCACGGCGGCCGCCCGCAGGCATCGGGGAGGTGCCGGTCGCCATCCTCCGGCAGATGGCGGCCTATGCCGCCGCGCTGGAGGCCGCCTATCCCGGCCGCGCGGTGGAAGCTGCGCTGCTCTACACTGCCGCGCCGCGGCTGATAACCATTCCGCCGACGGTTTTGATTCAGCACAAGCAGGTCTTGCTGACTGCGGAGTAAAGCTTTTCGCCGCTCCCGTTGCCATCGCGCCGGGTGCCTCTAGATTATATGCCGATACCATTCAGGAGTTGCTTCCATGCCGACCAAAGCCGTGACCGACGCCAGCTTCGCCGCCGACGTGCTCGCATCCGACAAGCCGGTGCTGGTGGATTTCTGGGCCGACTGGTGCGGCCCTTGCAAGATGATCGCCCCCGCGCTCGAGGAAATCGCCGAGGAACTGGCGGACAAGGTCACCATCGCCAAGATGGACATCATGGAGAACCAGCAGGTTCCCGGCCAGGTCGGCGTGCAGTCGATCCCGCTGATGGTGCTGTTCAAGGACGGCAAGCCCGTCGCCCAGAAGCTTGGCGCTGCGCCGAAAAGCCAGCTCAAGGGCTGGCTGGAAAGCGTGCTTTAGGGTCTGTCCTGTTAATTTTGAAGCATCCATTCCCGTTCGTGTCTCGACTTCGCTCGACACGAACGGAGAAAAGCGATTCCATCTGAACCGGACAGTCTCTAGAAGGCCGCCATCCGTCTTGCCAGTTCGTCCCACAAGGCCGGGCTTGCCGCGCCGATGAGGCCCGTGCGGTCCTCGTCCACCCGATAGGGCGAGCCGTCGGGCCGCGCTGCCTTGCCGCCCGCCTCGTTGACGAAAAGCACGCCCGCGGCGTGATCCCAGGGCAGGGTGCGCTCGAAGATCGAAACGTCGTTCTCACCCAGCGCAAGCCGCGGGTATTGCTCGGCGGCGCAGCGGGGAATGTCGACCAGCGTATAATGCGGCGCGATATGCGTCTTCAGCGCCTCGCGCCGTGCCGGGTCGGCGAAGACCAGAGAGATTGCCGCGATCGGCGGTTCGGTTCCGCTGGCGCGGGCGATGATGCGGTCCGCGCCGATAAAGGCCCCCCGGCCGCGATGCGCGTGGCAGAAACGCTGCCTGAGCGGATCGTAGATCCAGCCCGCAATCGTCTCGCCCGCTTCCGCCAGCGCGATGATGATACCGAAAGGCGGCTTGCCCGCAGCGAAATTGTTGGTGCCGTCGATCGGGTCGATGATCCAGCACAGCGCATCGCCCAGCCGCTGCATCAGTGCGGGATCGGCATGCGCTGCCTCCTCGCCGACGATGGCCGCTTCGGGCAGCAGCCCGGCAAGGCGCTCTGCGAGGATCGCCTCGCTTTCGGTGTCGGCAATGGTGACGACATCGTCTGCCGCCTTGGCGGTGATGTCGGTGGCCGCCAGCGATTGATAGCGCGGCAGGATCGCGCGCCCGGCCGCCTCGCGCATGATCGCCAGGACTGCGTCGGAAAGGCCCTCGGTCATCCGCTGCGCCTCTCTCAACTGCGATAATCCGCGTTGATCGAGATGTAGCCGTGCGTGAGATCGCAGGTCCACACCGTAGCCCGGCCTTCCCCGAGGCCGAGATCGACCTCGATCGTCACTTCGCGCCCCTTGAGATGCGCGGCAACCGGCGTTTCGTCGTAATCGGCCAGCGGCTGCCCCTCGCGTGCGGCCCAGGTGCCGCCGAAACCGATCGAGAGCCTGTCGCGGTCGGCCGGTTCGCCGGCCTTGCCCACGGCCATGACGATCCGCCCCCAGTTGGCGTCCTCGCCGGCAATCGCGGTCTTGACCAGAGGCGAGTTGGCGATGGCGAGGCCGACTTTGCGCGCGCTCTCGTCGCTGACCGCGCCCGCTACGCTCACCGCGATGAATTTCTGCGCGCCTTCGCCATCCTTGACGACAAGGTGAGAAAGCTGACGGCACACGTCCTCCAGCGCGGCGGCAAAGGCATCGGCGCCCGGATCGTCGAAGCTTGCGAGCGGGGCATTGCCTGCCTGGCCGGTGGCGAAGGCCAGCACCGTGTCGCTGGTCGAAGTATCGGAATCGACAGTGATGCAACTGAAAGTCCGGCGGTTGGCGGCTGAGAGGCATTGCTGCAAAAACGCCGGCGCAACCGCGGCGTCGGTGAAGATGTAGCCCAGCATCGTCGCCATGTCGGGCGCGATCATGCCGCTGCCCTTGATGATCGCGGCGATTTCGATAGGCCTGCCGTCGACGATTGCCGAGGCGCCCGCGCCCTTGGGGAAGGTATCGGTGGTGCCGATGGTCCGCGCGGCATCCTCCCACGAGCAGGGCTCGGCAGTGAGCGCCGCGGCGACACCGGCGCGGGCCTTGTCCCCGGGCAGCGGCACGCCGATCACGCCGGTCGAGGAAACGAAAACCTCGCTTTGCGCGCAGCCGAGGTGCCCGGCCACCTGCGCCATGATCGCCTCGACCGCCTCGCGCCCGCGGTAGCCGGTAAAGGCGTTGGAATTGCCCGCGTTGACGATCAGCGCCCGCCCGCGTCCCGCTTTCACCTGCTCGCGGCCGAGTTCGACCTCGGAAGAGCAGCAGACGTTCTTCGTGAACACACCGGCTGCCGCCGTGCCTTCGGCCAGTGCGACATAAGTGAGATCGCAGCGCCCCCAGTCCTTGTAGCCGGCCCGTGCGATGCGCGGCGTCACGCCGGCAATCGCGGGCAGCGCGGGGAAGGGTGTGGCGAGCGGGGAAACGGCATCGGACATGGGCTGGCGACTAGCCATTTGCGTGCGCATCGGCAATGTCGAGATGCGCCCGATCGGTTGTTCGATGCTTCCCGGGTTCGGTGAGCCTATGGACTTTGCCTGCAAACTCCCTAACTGATCGCGCAGATGACCCGCGTTCTTCTCGCCTTGCTGGCCTTGCTGGGCCTTGCCGTGCAGGCTGCGCCTGCGGAAGCGGCGGCGAATTGCGGTGTCGGCAGTACGGAAATCGGCGCGCTTTCGGCCTCACACAGCCAGGCCCATGCGGTTGATGCCCTGGTGGTGCGGTTCGTCGGACCGGCATTGCCGGATGCGGATTTCCCGCAAACTTCCCTGGTGCCGATGCCGCGGCAGGGCGGGGTTCGCATCCCCACCGTTCTGATGGGTGTCGATCGCGCCCGCGAATAGCCGCTTTCCCGCTGCGACCTTGAAATGCGGCGCCCATTCGGGCGTGCATTCTGCCATATATATAAATCTTGTAAAATCAGGAACTTCTCTATGCTAGGGGCTCTCGCCAAGGCCGTCTTCGGCTCATCCAACGACCGTTACGTCAAGTCGCTCGACAAGATCGTCAGGCAGATCGCCGCGCTCGAACCCGCCATGGAAGCGCTGGACGACGAGAATCTGTCCGCCCAGACCGCCAGGCTGCGCGGCCGCCTCGCAGCGGGAGAATCGCTCGACGATGTCCTGCCCGAAGCCTTTGCCACCGTGCGCGAGGCAGCGCGGCGCGTGCTCGGCATGCGCCACTTCGATGTGCAGATGATCGGCGGTATCGTCCAGCATCGCGGCGAGATTTCCGAGATGCGCACCGGCGAGGGCAAGACACTGGTGGCGACGCTTGCGGTCTATCTGAACGCGCTCGAGGGCAAGGGCGTTCACGTCGTCACGGTGAACGACTACCTGGCCCGCCGCGATGCCGAGTGGATGGGGCAGGTCTATCGCTTCCTTGGCCTGACCGTCGGCGTGATCGTGCCGAATCTCCACGAGGAGCAGCGGCGCGAAGCCTACAACTGCGATATCACTTACGCGACCAACAACGAGCTTGGCTTCGATTACCTGCGCGACAACATGAAGCATGAGCGGTCGCAGATGGTGCACCGGCCGTTCAACTACGCGATCGTCGACGAGGTGGACTCGATCCTGATCGACGAAGCGCGCACGCCGCTGATCATTTCGGGGCCGACCGACGACAAATCCGATATGTACCTTGCGGTCGATGCGATCGTGAAACAGCTCGTTCCCGACGACTACGAGGCGGATGAAAAGACCAAGAACATCACCTTGACCGAGGATGGCGTCGAGAAGGCCGAGCGGATGCTCGAGAGTGCGGGCCTGCTGGAAGGCTCCAACCTCTACGACATCGAGAATACCCAGGTGGTTCACCATCTCGACCAGGCGCTCAAGGGCAATGTCATGTTCCGGCGGGACATCGACTATATCGTCAAGGACGGCAAGGTTGTCATCATCGACGAGTTCACCGGCCGCATGATGGACGGCCGCCGCTGGTCGAACGGGCTGCACCAGGCGGTCGAGGCGAAGGAGGGCGTGCGGATCGAGCCCGAGAATCAGACGATGGCCTCGATCACCTTTCAGAACTATTTCCGCATGTATCCGAAGCTGGCCGGCATGACCGGCACCGCCGCCACGGAGGCGGCGGAATTCTACGACATCTACAAGATGAACGTCGTCACCATCCCGACGAACGTGCCGGTGCAGCGCACCGACGATGAAGACGAATTCTACAAGAACACCAACGACAAGTTCGCGGCTATCGCCAGGCTCATCCGCGAACTCAGCGAGAAAGGCCAGCCGGTTCTCGTCGGCACCGTCTCGATCGAGAAGTCCGAGCTGCTTTCCGAGTTTCTGCGCCAGGAGAACGTGCCGCATAACGTGCTCAATGCCCGCTTTCACGAGATGGAAGCGCATATCGTCGCCCAGGCCGGCCGCCTCGGTGCGGTGACGATCGCCACCAACATGGCGGGCCGCGGCACCGACATCCAGCTCGGCGGCAATGTCGAGTTCCGCATCGAGGACGAACTCAAGGACATCCCCGAAGGCCCCGGGCGCGAGGCCGGCGAGGCAAGGATCAAGGCCGAGGCCGCAGAGGAGAAGCAGCAGGTGCTTGCCGCCGGCGGGCTTTGCGTCATCGGCACCGAACGGCATGAGAGCCGCCGCATCGACAACCAGTTGCGCGGCCGGTCGGGCCGCCAGGGCGATCCGGGCATGAGCAAGTTCTACCTCTGCCTCGAGGACGACCTGCTGCGCATCTTCGGGCCGGATACGCTGTTTGCCCGCATGATGAATTCCAACCTTGCCGATGGCGAGGCGATCGGTTCCAAATGGCTGTCGAAAGCGATCGAAACCGCGCAGAAGAAAGTCGAGGCGCGCAATTACGACGTGCGCAAGCAGGTTGTCGAATACGACGACGTGATGAACGACCAGCGCAAGGTCATCTACGAGCAGCGCGCCGACATCATGGATTCCGAAACCGTGGATGATGTCGTCGTCGCCATGCGCCACGACACGGTCAACGCGATCGTCGCCGATGCCTGCCCCCAGGGTTCCTACCCGGAACACTGGGATACGGAGAGGCTCAAGGCCCGGGCGCAGGACGTGCTCGGCATCGAGATCCCGATCGACCTCTGGATGGAAGAGGACGGTGTCGATCCCGAGATGCTGGAAGAGCGCATCACCGGGCTTGCCGACACGCATATGGAAACGAAAGTCGCGGCAAACGACGAAGGGATCTGGCGTCAGGTCGAAAAGAGCGTGCTGCTCGACCGGCTCGACCACTTCTGGAAGGAGCACCTCGCCACGCTCGACGCGTTGCGCCAGGTGGTGTTCCTGCGTGCCTATGCACAGAAAACGCCGATCAACGAATACAAGCAGGAAGCCTTTGGCCTGTTCGAGAAGATGCTCGAAACGATCCGCGAGGACGTCACCCGCATCCTTTCCACCAGCGAGTTGCAGTTTTCCCAGCCGCCCGAAATGAACCTGCCCGAACTGCCCGATTTCCTCACCGGCCACATCGATCCCTTCGCCGGGGCCGAGGGCACGGACGGCGGCAATGTCGCCGTTTCGCCGGTGCTGTTCGGCGCGCCGGGGATGATGCCGGCGGGCGGAAACGCGGGCGTCGCCGATCCTTATGCCGATCGGAACCTCAGCCGCAATGCGCCCTGCCCCTGCGGTTCGGGCAGGAAGTACAAGCACTGCCACGGCATTGCCGGCTGATACCGGGAGTGCGCAAGGCGTGAGCAAGGATCCAAAGCTGGCCCTGGTCGTCTCGGACAGTGCGAAAGCGCATGAAGGCGCCGCGCCGCTGCGCGATGCGCACGACTGGGTGAAACCGGCCGAGGCCGACGTGCTGGTCGTCGTGGGCGGCGACGGCTTCATGCTGCACGTTCTCCACGAATTGCTCGACCGGGACAGGCTGCGGCCCTGCTACGGGCTGAATCTCGGCACCGTGGGCTTCCTGATGAACAAGCTTGCCAGCAAGCGTGCGCTCGGTGAGCGTATTGCCCGCGCGCGAAAAATCGCGGTGCGCCCGCTGAAGATGCTTGCCGTCACCCAGGACGATCGGGAATTCGGCTACTATGCGATCAACGAAGTGTCGCTGCTGCGCGAAACGCGCCAGACGGCCAAGCTCGAAGTCAAGATCAACGGCAAGGTGCGCATGGCGGAACTGGCGGGAGATGGCGTGCTGGTGTCCACTCCGGCAGGCTCCACCGCTTACAATTCGTCCGCCAACGGCCCGATCCTTCCGCTCGGTTCCAACATGCTGGCCCTGACCCCGCTCAGTCCCTTTCGCCCGCGCCGCTGGAAAGGCGCGATCCTGCCCGACAGCGCCGAAGTGGAATTCCGCGTGCGCGAGCCGGCCAAGCGGCCCGTCTCGGCCGTGGCCGACCAGAAGGAAGTGCGCGACGTCAGGGACGTGCGCATCGCCACGGCGCGCGACAAGGAGCTTACCCTGCTGTTCGATCCGGGGGCCAGCCTGGAAGAACGGATTTTTGCCGAGCAGTTCCAGGTTTGAAGGCAACCCGCCCGCACCGGGGCGGAAAATTGTCATCCGGGTGACTTGCCAAAGCCCCCGACGCTGTTATAGGCGCATCCCTGCCCCGATGGGCCGCTCCCCGATAGCTCAGCGGTAGAGCATTCGACTGTTAATCGAATGGCCGTAGGTTCGAATCCTACTCGGGGAGCCATTACCTTCAGTATGCATCTGAAACTCCGTCATTTTCTGATTGTTTGCCATCATCGTTTGCCAACGCCAGGCGATCCGAAAGCCTGTCAAGCGCCTCATCGGCCATCGCTTCCCGGTTGGCCTTCGCAGCATAATGGATGAACATCGCGTCTGACTTATGCCCTGTGACTGCCCGGCCCTGCATGGTTGTCGCACCGGTTTCGGCCAGGCGGCGCGCCATCGCCTTGCGCAAGCCATGGGCGGAGCAATGCGGCAGGCCGGCATCGTTGCAGCGCTCGCGGAACCAGTTGCCGAATCCGGCGGCAGTGAAGCCTTTGCCCGTCCGGGTGACGAGATAGGTCAGATGCTTCTCGTCCGTCATCGCGTCCAGCGCCGCGGCGAGTGGCGGCAGGATTTTGATCACCGTGTCGCTTCTGTTCTTCGCGTGGCGCAGGACGAGCCTGTCGCTCTGACGATGCTGCCGGCCAACCAGAACCATGTCGCTGCGACGCAGGCCCGTGTAGAGCAGAAGCGCCATGGCCAGGCGCTCCCGCGTGCCAACTTCCCATGTCGCCTCATATTGAGCGATCTCCGCCTCGGTCCAGCAATGGTAGCCGTCGCCTTCGGTCTGGATCGCCTCGACGGCATCACAAGGGTTGTCGCGCCGCCAGCCCAGAAGGATTGCGTGCTTCATCAGCAACCGCAGCATCTTGCGAAGGTCGTTCGCAGCGTGGGGCGTGTCGATGATCTCGCTCATCCATTTGTCAATGTGGCGTGCTTCCAGGTGGGCAACGCGCTTTGCCCCATGCTTCGCCCGAAAACGCTCAAGCGCATTGCGCCGCATGGTCTGGCTGCTTGCCTTCATTCCGGCCCAACGTTTCGAGCGATAATAGCTTTCGATCAGCGCATGAAAGGTGCCATGCGGGAATTCCGGGCTGGCCTTGTCGGGCGCGTGCTTCGCGGCATGGTATTCGGCCATGAACTCGTCGGTGCCCGGCTCGGCCCGAAACAGCCAGGATTTGAAGCCCTTCTTGCGGAATCGATAGCGCGTGCGCCCGCACTTGTCCCTGAAGCTTGTGACGTTCTCGGGCAGCCATCTCCGCCGGGCCATGTCAGTCCTCATCGAAGTCATTCCGTTCGTCGTCCGATTCGGCCGACTCTCCAATGATGATTTCAATCTCGCCTTTCGCCAAGCGGAGGACAACGCGCGCACGATCGGCCTTCGCGGCCGCCTTCACGGCGCGGTCCATATCCGCCTGGCTGATGCGTGCGGCGGCGGTCATGCGAAAAGCTCTCCCTGCACCGTCCCGACCTTGCGCAGCGCTATCGCTTCACGCCGCGCGCGGGCGGCACCGTTGAGCAACAGTGCAGCGAACGATGTGCCGCGCCGCGCGCCTGCCTCGCGGAGCAGGACGCCCGCGCAGTAGAGCAGGAAGTCGGGATCGCTGGAGAGGTCGCGGGCCATCACACGCCCTCTTCCGCCATGAGCTTGCAGGCGTCGTCGAACT
>JAITWR010000171.1 GCA_031285165.1 Novosphingobium sp. | reverse complement strand
TCCGCATCAGCCCGGCCGCAGCTTGCGGTGATCCCAACTGATCACTTTCCCGGGACGAACGATCACCACCACACGCTTCTCGATCATCGAGGCGGCGATCGCCTCGACCTCGGCATCGGCCAGGCCCTTGTGGTTGCGCGCGACGATCACTTTCATCAGTTTGCGCAGGTCGTCGCCGGCATCGACGATCTCCGCCCTGCCCTGTACCGAAACGCCGCGTAGCTGGTCATAGCTCGTGCCCTGTTCGGCAAGCACCGCGACGCGCGGATCGCGGCGCATGTTCACCACTTTCTGTGACTTGCCGTAAGTCTCGAAAAGATAGACACCGTCCTGATAGGCGAACCACACCGTCGTCAGATGCGGCGCGCCGTCCTTGTCGAGCGTGGCCACCTGAAGGCTTTTGCAGGCATCCAGCAGTGCAGCGATTTCCGCTTCGGTCATCCGGATCGCATCGCGCATTTTCGCCATCAGGTTATCGCTTTCAGGAAATTGATCCGGCCCTCCGCTCCTTCCTCACGCAGCGAGACGAGGTCAAGCCGGAACGCGATCTCCTCCATCGGTGTCTGCACGCGCGGGTTGCCCGTCCAGAAGACGACCCGGCAGACCCGCCCGGCGATTCGCCAGCCCTGCGGCGTGCGCACCCAGCGGTCGTCGTAATAGCCGGTGCCGTCCCACACCGGCGGATCGCCGGCGGCGTGGAGGATCAGCCGCCAGGCACCGTAGGTATGCGACGAGGCCCGGTCGCCCGCGACCTTGACGAGATGGTTCGTCATCACATGCTGGGTCGCGTCGAACATCTCGTGGAACGCGCCGAAGTCCGCCTTGAACTGCGCCCGGCTCGTCCAGTGCGAGGTCGTGCCGTAGTCGGCGTCGCAATCCCCGGTGAAGATGCGGTCGAACAAGTCCCAGCGCTGGGTGTCCATGGCGAAGCCATAGAGGTTGATCAGTTCGATGATGTCTTCGCGATCGGCCATTGTCCGCTCCCGCGCGTCAGGCCGGCAGGCTGACTTCGGCCGTGCCCTTGAGAATCGTGTCGCCGTTCTGCGTGGTCATCCGCGTCTGCACCTTGACCACCGGCAGGCCGTAAGCCGACTGCTCGACCTTCTCCACGACCTCACCGTCGACATAAGTGACATCGCCCTCGAAAGCCGGGCTGCGGAACTGCGTCACCGAATGCCAGATGTAACCGTCATGGCCCGCCCAGTAGCCGACAGTGTCGAGATGCCAGGCGTTCATCGACGAGCCGTAGCCATAGATCCCGCCCATGCCGACGTTCTCCGCCTTGTCGGCATTGATATGCCCCGACGACGGCCCATGGAACAGCCCGTCGCCCTGCCGCGGGTCGATCCTGCGGGCATCGTGGTCATATGTCATGTCCGCGCCGAAGCCGACATCCTCCTTGGCCGGATCATGGATGCCTTCGGGCGGGTTCCAGCGCCATGTCCCCCAGATGTTCTGCCGGTGCGCGCGGCATTCCAGCGCAAAGCTCACGCGCGTATGCGGGCCGATCACACGGCGCGGCAGCTTGTCGCCCACCTGCACGTCGGCGAAGCGCGGCGAGATACCCTCGCGGTTCGACAGGATCCATGCGTAGCGCTGGCGGTTGACTTCCGCGATGTCCTCGCTCGTCCAGGCCTTCGGGCTGCGGTTTTCCCTGGCATAGACGCGGCGCTTGTTGGCTTCCTCGACGAGATAGCGGATCGAGGTGGCGCGCTCCTTGGCGACCAGATCGCCATGCTGGTTGCGGTGGATCGTGTCGCCGTCGGCGAACATGGTCGGGCCGGCGAAACCCGTCTCCGCCACCTTGTAGCCGGCAAAATAGCGTTCCTGCGTGAGCTTGTCGCCGGGGCGGACGGGATTGCCGTAGAACCACCATTCCTCGCCCGCGAAAATCAGGTGCGACCCCGGGATCCTGCCGACGCAGGACGGATGGCAGCCATGCCCGTAATCCATCGCAACGGTAAAGCTCTGCGGGGCAACGATGCCTCCGAACCGGGAATTTTCGGCGAACTGCTGATCCCAGTGCAGCGGGTTCGGATAGTCCATCGCCTGCACCCAGCGGCGGATGTCGGTGGCGTTGCACGGATCCCACATTTCGGCAAAGACGATGGGCTTGCCGATCCACTTGTCGACATCGCTGGTATCCAGGGTGACGGTGCCTTCGGCCATGCGCTTTCTCCCGATCCGGCGCGGTGCGCCGCCATGGTCACCTGTTCCATGCGGACTGTCCGCCCGCTCGGCAGGAGGTGCAAGCCTATCGGCAGATTCCGCAAGCGGCGGCGAACGCCCATGCGCGCTTCGCGCGGTGAAGCACCGTGCCGGGTGGACAATCCCCCTGCCCGGCCGCACCATCGCGCAAGCAAGCGAGGGAGAATCGCCGGAATGGTCAGCAACGAGACTGCCATTGCCAATCTCGTTTACCGCTACGCCGAATATATCGACGATGGCGATTTCGCAGGCGCGGCCGCACTGTTCCGCAATGCGCGCATTTATATGGGCGCGGAACGCGGCGAGATCGGGCATGAGGAGGTGCTCGCGCTCTGGCGCAAGAGCATCGTCATCCATCCGGGCGGCACGCCGCGCACCAGGCACCTCATCTCCAACCCGATCATCGAAGTGGACGAAGCCGCCGGCACCGGCAGTTGCCGGACGTACTATACGGTGATGCAGCAGGCCGGCGACGGACCGCTCCAGGCGGTCGCCTGCGGCCGCTATCACGACCGCTTCGCGCGGGTGGACGGTGAGTGGTGTTTCAGCCATCGCGATTACAGCCTGCATGACCTGACAGGGGACATGAGCCGTCATTCGTACAATCGGGCGGAACACCAGGTGACCGATCCCGCAATCCGTTTCGCATCGGACACCAGCAAGGAGAAAGGCCATGACCACGGCCGCGAAGATCGAAGGCAGCGATGAAGCCTGTGTCTGGCAGATGCGCTGCGAACTTGCCGCGGCCTGTCGCCTCGTCGCGCTGTTCGGCTGGGACGACCACATCGCCACCCATCTTTCGATGCGCCTGCCCGACGGCACTTTCCTGCTCAATCCCTTCGGGCTGATGTTCGACGAGATCACCGCGTCCAGCCTGATGCGGCTCGACATGGACGGCAATCTGGTCGAACCCTGCGACTTCCCGCTCAATCCGGCCGGCTTCAACATCCATGCGGGCCTGCTTGCCGCCCGGCCCGACGTGAACAGCGTGATGCACCTGCACACGCGCGACGGAGTTGCAGTCTCGACACTCAAAGAAGGGCTGCTGCCGTTGAGCCAGAACGCGCTCAACATCTGGCACGATGTCGCCTACCATGTGTTCGAGGGCATCGCCACAGCCGGGGACGAGCGCGCCCGCCTCGCCGCGGACATCGGCGACAGGCACCTGATGATCCTGCGCAATCACGGCACGCTGACCGCAGGCCGCACGATCGGCGCGGCTTTCGCGCGGCTCTACATGCTCGAATGGGCCTGCACCGCGCAAGTGCGCACGCTTTCCATGGGCCGGGAACTGCAATTGCCGGCCCGGGAAGTTCGGGACAAGCAGGGCGCGGCAATGGGCACCGGCTGGATCGATCCTTTCGCCGGAGAGCGCTTCTGGCCGGCAATGCTGCGCAAGGCCCAACGCGAGTGCCCCGGCTTCGATCTGTGACCGCATGAATGAAATCGATCCGCTCCGACCCTTTCAGGGAAGGAGGGGATCGCTATATCCCCATCATGTCCCGCCATCCGCATCACGAGAACCCGAACCCCACTTCCGCCGAGGTCCATGCCCATGCCGCGGCTGCGCGTGCCCGCAAACGCGCCGAAGCCGAGGAAATCGGCATCGACGAGGACTTCATCGCACAGCTCGTCGAAAGCTTCTATGCCCGTATCCGCGAGGATGCCCTGCTCGGTCCGATCTTCACCGCAAGGATCGCCGACTGGCCGGCGCATCTCGACCGGATGAAAGGCTTCTGGCGTTCGATCCTGCACAACAGCGGCGAATTCGCGGGCAATCCGATGGCCAGGCATCTTGCCATTCCCGGCCTCGAGGAAATGCATTTCGCGCATTGGCTGGAACTGTTCTATGCCACCTTGCACGAACTCGAGCGCCAGCCCGCCGCGACCCGCCTGGTCGGCGCCCGCGCGCGCATGATCGCCGACAGCCTGCTCACCGGCATCGCCATGCGCAAGGCCGGGATCGGCGGAGCGCGCGCCGGGGCCGGGCTTCCGCACGTCTGATCTTGCGCCGCTCCGCTCCGGCAGGCATGAGGCGGGCCTGAGCGGATATTACGAAAGAGCGCAAAATGGATCTCGAAGTCGCAATGCTGAATGCCCGGGACGGCGATTCCGCCGGCCTTATCAAAGCAATGAACGAAGGCGGCAGCGCCGCCCTGCTCTCGGCTCCCGGCTGCCGCTCGGTGAAAACCCTGCCCGGCGTGGAGAATCCGGGCACCGTGCTGTTCCTGGTCGAATGGGATTCGGCCGAGGCGCACGCCGCCGCCAAGGCCAGCCCCGGCTTCGCCGGATTCATTGAAATCGCCCGCCCCTTCTTCGGCGAAGGCGGCTCGATGCAGCATTTCAGGCTCGACTGAGCGCGTTCAGGCACTGCGGATCGGAATGTTCAAAGGCCCTCGCAGGGGCTATTTACGGGGAGTTGTTTGCGTGCGGCATATTGCGATCATCGGCTCGGGGCCTGCGGGCTATTACACGGCGGAAGCCGCGCAGAAGCAGTGGGGCGATGACGTTCGCGTCGATATTTTCGATTGTCTCCCGGTTCCTTACGGCCTGATCCGGTTCGGCGTGGCGCCCGATCACCAGTCGATCAAGGGCGTCTATCGCCGCTATGAGACGACCTCGCTGGCGGACAACGTCCGCTTCGTCGGCAATGTCATGGTCGGCCGCGACGTGACCATCGGCGAGCTTCAGGAGATGTATGACGCAGTCGTGCTCGCCACCGGCGCGCCGCACGACAGGAAAGCGGGCATCGCCGGAGAAGATCTGGCCAATGTCTTCGGCAGCGCCACTTTCGTCGGCTGGTACAATGGCCACCCGAACTTCGCCGCGCTCGATCCCGATGTCTCGGGCAGGAACGCAGTGGTCATCGGCAACGGCAATGTCGCGCTCGATGTCGTCCGCATCCTCGCCAAGACGCGCGCCGAATTCCACGGCAGCGACATCGTCAATCACGCCATCGACCTGCTCGACACCTCGGGAATCGGGAAAATCACCGTGCTCGGCCGCCGCGGCCCGCACCAGATCGCCATGACGCCGAAGGAACTCGGCGAACTCGGCCACCTCGAGCGCGCATCCCCGCGCGTCGATCCCGCCGACCTGCCGCCGGAAAGCGAGGACGCGGCACTCGATCCCGGCCAGCGCAAGTCGGTGACGCTGCTGCGCGGCTTCGCCGCGATTCCCGATGCCGACCGCGCCGGCAGGACGATCGATGTCGAATTCGACTTTTTCGCCGCGCCGAAAGTGATTCTGGGCAGCGACAGGGCAACCGGCGTGGAAGTGGAACGCACCCGGCTGGAGAACGGCAGGGCCGTCGGCACCGGCGAAACCTATACGATTCCGGCCGACCTCGTCGTCATCTGCATCGGCTACCAGACCTCGCCGATCCCCGATGTTCCTTTCGACGAGCGCGCCGGCCGCTTCGCCAATGAAGAAGGGCGCATTCGGCCGGGCCTCTACTGTGTCGGCTGGGCGCGGCGCGGGCCTACCGGCACGATCGGCACCAACCGCCCCGACGGTTTCGCGGTGATCGAGAAAATCGCCGGGGACATCGGCGAAGGCGCCGGCAAGGCCGGCGGCGAAGGTTTCGACCGCCTCGCAGCCGAACGCGGACTCCCGGTGATGGGCTTCGACGACTGGCGCCGCATCGACGAAGCCGAAATCAAACGCGCCCGCGAAGGCGCCCCGCGCGAAAAATTCACAACCATCGAGGACATGATCGCGGCGGCGCAAAAAGAATGAAACCGTGAAGCGGCCGCGCCTGTCCATGGCCTGCGCCGCCTTCGGCTTGTTGAGCCGGGCCGCAAGCGCGGCTGCCGCCGACTATCTGCAACCCGTCCCGAAGCATCGGGCATAATATCGGCACCACTCCGCCCCGTACCCGTCACATCTTCATCACCCTGAACTTGTTTCAGGGGCCATCGGGCGTTTTACACCTGCCGCGCGGTGTCGGCGGCACCATGGACCCTGAAACAAGTTCAGGGTGACGATGAAGATGGACGAAGCGCTTCCGGGTATCGCGTTCGATCGCACGGTTTTTCAGCCCTACACCCGCATCGGCATGAGCACGTAAAGCGCGGCGCTTTTTTCGTTCTGGCGGATCAGGGTCGGGGCGCCGGCATCGGCGAGGTGGAGTTCGACGGTGTCGCCATCGATCTGGCTGAGGATATCCTTGAGGTAGCCGGCGTTGAAGCCGATCTCGAAACCCTGGGAGCTGTAGTCCGCCGGAACCTCCTCGGCCGCGGTGCCGTTGTCGGGCGAGGTTACCGACAGCGTCACCCGGTCGTTGTCCAGCGCCATCTTGACCGCGCGGGTCTTCTCCGTAGCGATCGTGGCGACGCGGTCGACGCCTTCGAAGAAGCTCCTGGGATCGAGCTTCAGCAGCTTGTCGTTGCCGGTCGGGATCACGCGGCTGTAATCTGGAAAGGTGCCGTCGATCAGCTTGCTGGTCAGCACCACGCCATCCTCACCGCCCAGGGTGAAGCGTACTTTCGAAGCCGAGAGATCGACCTGGACATTGGTGTCGAGCGCTTCCTCGAGCAGCTTGCGCAGCTCTCCGACGCACTTTCGCGGCACGATCACATCGGGCATGCCCTCGGCGCCGTCGGGGCGCGGCAGGGTGAAACGGGCAAGCCGGTGGCCATCGGTTGCCGCCGCTTTCAGTTCCTCGTCGGTGACGTGGAGGAAGATGCCGTTGAGGTAATAGCGAGTCTCCTCGGTCGAGATGGCGAAGCGCGTGCGATCGATCATCTCGGCAAGCCTGGCCGCCGGCACCTCGAAGCTCGTCGGCAGTTCACCCTCGACGATCACCGGAAAATCGTCGCGCGGCAGCGTCGGCAATGTGAAGCGGCTGCGGCCGGCTTTCACCACCATGCGGTTGTCGGCGACCTCGATGCTGACCTGGCTGCCGTCGGGGAGCTTGCGCGCGATGTCGAACAGCAGGTGCGCCGATACCGTGATCGCGCCGGGCACGTCGACCGAAACCGCGTTCATCGTCTCCACCACCTGCAAGTCGAGGTCGGTCGCCATCAGGCGCAGCGAACCGCCGGGAGCCGCGTCGATCAGCACGTTGGACAGAATCGGGATCGTGTTGCGCCGTTCTACGACGGACTGGACGTGGGACAGACAGCGCAGCAGCGTCGCGCGTTCGATAGTGGCCTTCATAACGATCTCATGTCCCCCTTCGACCGGTCGAGGATCACTGCCCGGCCCGTGGAAATCGGTCTATCTTTCTTAGTGTCAGGCTGGCTTGCCGCAAGCGACAATGGCTCGGAACGAGGCGATTCTGGGGATAAATGCGGCGCGATTATTCACCCCGGCCCCATGGCGCACGCTCAACCCAACATCGCCATGCCGCCGTTCACATGCAGCGTCTGGCCGGTGACATAGCCTGCCTCGCGGCTGGCAAGGTAGGCTACGGCCGCGCCGATGTCCTCGCCTTCGCCCATGCGGCCCATGGGGATGCGGCCGTTGAGCGCTTCCTTCTGGGCATCGGGCAGCACGTCGGTCATCGCGGTGCGGATGAAGCCGGGAGCGACGCAATTGACCGTGATGCCGCGGCTTGCGACTTCCTGCGCCAGACTCTTGGACATGGCCGTGAGCCCGCCCTTGGCCGCGGCATAGTTGACCTGGCCGGGGTTGCCGGTGGCGCCGACGACGCTGGTGATGGTGATAATGCGCCCGAACTTCGCCTTCATCATCGGCCGGCAGGCGGCGCGCATCAGGCGGAAGGATGCCGCAAGATTGACGCGGATCACCGCGTCCCACTCTTCATCCTTCATCCGCATCGCCAGATTGTCGCGCGTGATGCCCGCATTGTTGACCAGAATATCGATCCTGCCGAGCGAATCGACTGCCGCCGGCACCAGTTTCTCCACCGCATCGGGATCGCCGAGGTCGCACGTGATGGCGACGTGATCGACTTCCTGAAGGTGCTGCGGGCTATGCTCGTCCAGTTCATCGCGGAAAGCGCGCAGCTTGCCCGAGTTGGACCCCGACACTGCCAGCCGCGCCCCCTGCCTGGCCAGCGCCCGCGCAATGGCGGAGCCGATTCCGCCCGAGGCGCCCGTGACCAGAGCGGTCATGCCGTGAAGATCGAACATGCGGTTTTCCATTGTCAAAGCTCCTTCGCCAGCGCTTCGATATCGGCCATCGTGACCACGCTCGCCACCTTAACATCGTTCACCGTCCGCGAAATCATCGGACCGAGGACTTTGCCGCCCAGCTCCACGAAATGCTCGACCCCGGCCGCCTGCATCGCGATCGCGCTCTCGCGCCAGCGGACGCGGCCGGTGACCTGCTCGACCAGCAGGCGGCGGATATCGGCGGGATCGACGGCCATGGCTGCCGTGACATTGGCGAACAGCGGCAGGAGCAGCGCCCCCGGCGGGGTCTTCTCCAGCGCCCCGGCCATGGCATCGGCGGCGGGCTGCATCAGCGGGCAGTGGAACGGCGCCGAAACCGGCAGCGCCACGCCGCGCTTGATGCCGAAGTCCCTGACCATGGCGATGGCCCGTTCGATCGCGCCGCTGTGGCCGGAAAGCACGACCTGGCCGGGATCGTTGTCGTTGGCGACGGTGCAGACCTCGCCTTGCGCCGCCGCATCGGCCAGTGCCTGCGCTTTCTCGATATCGGCGCCGAGCAGCGCCGCCATGGCGCCCAGGCCGACCGGCACCGCCGCCTGCATGGCCTGCCCGCGCAGCTTCAGCAGCCGCGCCGTGTCGGCCAGGCTGAAAGCACCGGCCGCACAGAGCGCGGTATATTCGCCGAGGCTGTGGCCGGCGACGAAATCGCCCTTGTCGGCCAGGCCGATCCCCGCTTCCTGTTCAAGCACGCGCAGCACGGCAATGGCATTGGCCATGATCGCAGGCTGGGCGTTCTCGGTCAGCATGAGCTGGTCGTCCGGCCCTTCGCGCATCAGCTTCGACAGATTCTGGCCGAGCGCATCGTCGACTTCCTCGAACACCGCGCGCGCGGCGGCGCTGGCGTCGGCGAGTTCGGCGCCCATGCCGACTTTCTGGCTGCCCTGACCGGGGAAAACAAAAGCACGCATGGCAAGCCTCTCCTGAAACGTGTTGCGGCGTGTCGCCGGATCGTGGCGCGGCGGACTATTGCCCATGCGCGCGCCCTGCAAGACCAAACGGGACAATCCTGTTGGCAGCGTCATGGCCGATATCCGCTTCACCCAGGTAGCGGATGGCGTGCCGCTCGCACCAGTAGCGCGCGATCTGCTCCGGTTCCTGGCCGAAAGGCCGGTCGTTTTCGGGCACATCGCCGACCCGGCCGAGCCTCAGCCCGGCAATGCCGCCGAGATGCGCGGCGACGTGGAAGAACAGTCGGTCGACCGCATAGAGATGCTCGCTCACTTCCTCGACCATGACGACATGACCGGCAAGGCCGGGCATCAGCCGCGTGCCGCAGAGCATGGCCAGGGTGATGAGATTGAAAGCGACGGCCGGATGCCGGCCAAGCGAGGGCTCCAGCCCGGAGCGGTCGCCCGACAGATAGGCCAGCGCCCGCCGCACGGCGGCTTCGCCGCTTTCGCGGCCGATATCGTTGGGCATGGGCGCATGGACCGGCTGGCCGATCCGGGCGCGGTACAGCGCGCCGAGGAGATAGCCGGCGTCCGAATAGCCCAGGAAAGCCTTGTCCTGCGCGGCGCGGCCCATCTTCGCCACCGCGGCTTCGGCAATGCGGCAAGCCCCGTAGCCGCCCCGCGCGAACCAGACCGCATCGAAAGCGGCATCGTTCGCACATTCGAGCAGGGCGGCGAGGCGCAATTCGTCAGCCCCCGCGAAATGACCTTCCGACCGGAAGCATTGCGGGTGGAAATGCAGCGCGACATCGGGAAATTCGGCCTCGGCCAGCGCGGACACGCGCGCGGCGGCCGCCTGGGCGATGGGCGTCGATGGGGCGCAGATGGCGACGCGGGGCATCCGCTTTTCTAAGCACCTCGCCGCATATAACGCAAACGAAGCGCACACAGGCTGCGGCGCCCCCCTTTTTTCGGCAGGCCGGCCGCTTATGACAAACTTCCCGCCGCAGGCCGGCAGGCGGGGGCCGCGCGAGGCTGGACTGGCTTTGCGATTGATGTACAGCCCGGCGGAACGAGGTTCCCGCCTTCGCGGGGACGCGAAAGTGGCGCATGACATCAACCTCCCAAGACCTCACCGCCCACCCCTGGTTCTTCTGCGGCATCGGCGGCTCGGGCATGTTGCCGCTGGCGCTGATCCTCAAGGGTCGGGGCGCGGAAGTCGCCGGCTCGGACCGCAGCCGCGACCAGGGACGCACGCCCGAAAAATTCGCCTGGCTGGAAAGCCTCGGCTTCACGCTGTTTCCGCAGGACGGCAGCGGCATCACTTCCGGCCGGCAAACGCTGGTCGCCTCGGCGGCGGTCGAGGACACCGTGCCCGAAGTGGTCCGCGCCAGGGAACTCGGCATTCCGCGCATGAGCCGGGCCGAACTGCTCGCCGGACTGTTCAACGCAGCCGGCACCGGCATCGCCATCGGCGGCACCAGCGGCAAATCGACCGTCACCGGCATGGTCGGCTGGATCATGTTTCAGGCCGGCCGCGATCCGACGATCATGAACGGCGCGGTGATGAAGAACCTGGCCGCTCCCGACGCGCCTTTCGCCAGCGCCCGCGTCGGATCGGACGATGTCTTCGTCGCGGAAGTGGACGAAAGCGACGGCTCGATCGCGCTCTACCGCCCGGCCGTGGCCGTGCTCGGCAACGTCAGCCTCGATCACAAGTCGATGGAGGAACTGCGCGAACTGTTCGGCGATTTCCTCGCCCGCGCCAAAGTGGCGGCAGTCAATTTCGATGACGGGGAAGCCGCCGCCCTCGCCCACCGCGCCAAAGCGGTCGTCAGTTTCGGCATCGCGCATCCCGAGGCGCAAATCGGTGTCGAACCGGCCAGCATCATCGAATATCCGGCCGGCCTTTCCGCCTTGCTCATCGACCGCCGTGACGGCAGCACTCACCCGTTGCGACTCGCAGTGCCCGGCCGGCACAGCCTCGCCAACGCGCTCGCCGCAATCGCCGCGGCCGATGCCGCCGGGGTTCCGGTAGCCGCAGCGGTCGCCGCGCTCGGCTCGTTCGCAGGGCTCGCGCGGCGCTTCGATATTATCGGCACGAGCCCTGCGGGCATCACGGTGATCGACGATTTCGGCCATAACCCGGACAAGGTTTCGGCCACGCTGGCGACGCTCAAGGCGCATCCGGGCCGGATCATCGCCTTCTTCCAGCCGCACGGCTACGGCCCGCTGCGCCAGATGGGCCGCGAGTTGGCCGCAGTCTTTGCCGGGAAACTTTCCGCCGAAGATGTCACCATCCTGTGCGACCCCGTCTATTTCGGCGGCACGGTCGATCGCAGCGAGGGCAGCGGGCGAATCGTGCGGCTGATCGGCGAGGCCGGCGGAAAGGCCGAATATGTTCCCGATCGCGCCGCCTGCGCCGATCGCATCGCCGCAATGGCCCGCCCCGGCGATCGCATCGTCATCATGGGCGCGCGCGACGATACGCTGGCGCTGTTCGCCAGGGAGCTTTTCGCGCGGCTGCGCTGATCCCCGGGCCGGTTCCTACCCGGGGAAGGCCGGCAGCGGCGTCAGTTTCCGGTGCGGCGGATGCTGGCCCGGCGCGGCATAGCCGAGTGCGTCGAACTTCGCATCAAACCACCAGAAACCGATCCCGCCGGCCAGCGCGGCGGCCAGAAACAGGATCCAGCCGGCGGCGGTCGGCGTCTGCTTTTCGGCATTGCGATAGGGCACGCTGCCGCCGAAAATCAGGAAGAACACCCCGAACACCGCAGCGACAGGCACCAGCACGAAAGCCTTGATGCTGTACCCGACTTCGGGCGCGTGCGCCTGTGCCGCCTGGAGCGGCTGCCAGATGAAAAACCAGCCGAATCCCGCCGCTATCGCCAGACAGAGCAACCCGCCCAGCCGGTAGCCCGTGTTCACTCCCATCGCTTTTGCTCCCGATAAATCCGGCAAGGCCGCCCCATGCCGGTTCAATGCCGTTAGAGCATCGGGCGCAAAAGCGGGAACCGGTTTTGCGCACAAAACGATGCGGCGCCAGAAACTTGGAGCAGGACGCGTGATTCACAAATCACGCGTCCTGCTCCAGCCGCGCAGCTTCCGCAGCACATGCACCGCCGCCGCGACAAGCGCACCAAGCACCATGCCGAGCAGCGCCGCAAGCAGCGCATGGCTCACCCCGCCAAGCACGCCGCCGAGCGGCCCGGCGGCATGGGCAACCGCGTGCCGCACATTATGGGCAAGTTCGGCCGGGCCATGCAATCCCAGCGTCTCGACACCGTGCAGGATGATCCCGCCGCCCACCCACAGCATCGCGAAAGTCCCCAACGAGGCCAGCAGCGAGAGCAGCCCGGGCATCGCCGCGACGAGAAAGCGCCCCGCCCGCTGCACCGCCGCGTTCGACCGGCGGGCAAGATGCAGGCCGATGTCGTCCATTTTCACGATCAGCGCGACCGCGCCGTAAACCGCAATGGTGATGACCACGCCCACCAGGGCCAGTATGATCGCGCGCTGGACCAGCGGCGCATCCGCAACTTCGGCCAGGGCGATCGCCATGATCTCGGCCGAAAGGATGAAATCGGTGCGAACCGCGCCCGCCACGCGCTGCCGCTCGAACGCGGCCATGTCCCCGATCGGCTCATCCGGCGCCTCGTCGTGATGCCCGCCGCCGATCCTCTCGATGATCTTCTCGGCCCCCTCGAAGGAAAGATAGAGCCCGCCCAGCATCAGCAGCGGGGTGATCGCCCACGGCAGGAAGGCACTGAGCAGCAGTGCCGCCGGCAGCAGGAACACAAGCTTGTTGCGCAGGCTGCCCATGGTGATCCGGTAGATGATCGGCAGTTCGCGGTCGGGGGTGAAACGGGTGACGTAGGATGGCGTCACCGCGGCATCGTCGATGACCACGCCGGCGGCTTTCGTCCCGGCCCTGGTCGCCGCCGCGCCGACATCGTCGAGCGAGGCGGCGGCGAGCCTGGCGATCATGGCAATATCGTCGAGCAGGGCAACCAGGCCGGATGGCATCGGGAATCGGGCTTTCACAAGGGAGCGGAGCGCCGGCTCTTGCGGTGCAAGGCACGGTTCCGCAAGAGCGGGCCGGCGGTGCCTCGCAACACACTCCCGCGCGCATTGCGCAGACGGATGTTCAAAACTCCATCGGCAGGCCGATATGCCGCGCGAAAATGCGGTCGCGGTGCTCGATCAGGATCGGATCGCAGGCGGCGCGGACCTCGGGCGGCATGTGATCGTACATATCGCGCATCCCCGGCGGGAACGGGCATTCCTCCATCGTCAACGGCCGGGCCATCTGCGAGAAGGCGGCCCAATGGATATCGCAGGCGCCGAGCCGGTCGCCGACGAGATAGTCCGAACCGGCCTCGCGCTGGCGGTGGAGCTGCCGCGCCAGCCCGTGCAGGATCCTGACGATGCGCTGCGGCGCCGCCGCGGCCATATCCGCGGCGCCTGAGCCATAGGCGCTCATCATCGCGTCGCGCTGCGCACGCTGTTCCACGGGGAAAGGATCGGCCGGGGGGCGGGCCATGCCCAGCCGGCGCGACCAGCCATAGCCGCCGTGACCGCAGATCTGCGCCGAAAAGCCGATCGCCAGTGCCTCGTCCACCGGATCGTCGGGCAGCAGCGAGGGGCCGCTGCCGAGCCGCTCGGCCAGCATCACGATGTCGAGCCAGTTGTCGAGCCCGGGCTCGTCGTCATAGACCGCGATCGGCGCATTGCGGCGGCCGGTCCAGGCGACGAGTTCCTCATTGGCCTGCATGATCTCCTGACGGACCGGAACGTAAGGCACGTTGCGAGCGTTGAAGATGGCTTTGGCGGCGATGCCCCACGGCCCCGGCACGCCCGCGCTCAACACCAGCCGCAGGCCCTTCATGCCGCGTGCCTCGGCAACACCCAGATAGTCCATGACGCTCTCCCGCAAACTTTTTCCGCTATGGCAGAACTGCGGACATGATGCGCGCATTTTCGCACCTGAAGGATGGCATCGCCCGGCAGCGCCTGGCAATATCTGCCCGTTGCATATCCCTTGTGTTTCGGCGTGAATCGGCTATGGGCCACGGCTTCTTCCGCAGATGCGGGGAAACGCAGAAAGCCGGAGAGGCCCCGCAATCCCGCGGATCAGCCAGCGATCGGTTAGATAGATGAAGGAAGCCGCCGTGCCGCTTTACGAGCACGTGTTCCTGGCACGCCAGGATCTGAGCCAGGCGCAAGTCGATGCCCTGGCCGCTGCCGCCACCGGGATCGTCGAGAGCAACCAGGGCAAGGTCACCAAGACCGAAACCTGGGGCCTCAAGAATCTCGCCTACAAGATCAAGCGCAACCGCAAGGCGCATTTCGTCCTGCTCAACATCGATGCGCCCGCCGGCGTAATCGCCGAGCTTGAGCGCCAGACCGCGATCAACGAGGACGTGATCCGTTATATGTCGGTCCGCGTCGACGAGCACGAGACCGGCCCTTCGGTCCAGATGCGCAAGAGCGACCGCGAGCGCAGCCGCCGCCGCGACCGTGAGGAGGCCTGATCCATGGCACGAGCATTTTTCCGCCGCCGCAAGTCCTGCCCCTTCTCGGGCAAGAACGCGCCGAAAATCGATTACAAGGACGTGCGCCTGCTGCAAGGCTTTATGTCCGAACGCGGCAAGATCGTTCCCAGCCGCATCACCGCCGTTTCCGCGAAGAAGCAGCGCGAGCTCGGCCAGGCGATCAAGCGCGCCCGGCATCTGGGCCTGCTGCCCTACCTCGTGAAGTAAGGAGGGACATCCCATGGACATCATCCTCCTCGAGCGTATCGAGAAGCTGGGCAGCATCGGCGATGTCGTGACCGTCAAGGACGGCTACGCGCGCAACTATCTGCTGCCGAACAAGAAGGCGCTGCGCGCCAACGAAGCCAACAAGAAGGTCTTCGAAGCCAACCGCGCCAGGATCGAGGCCGATAATGCCGCCCGCCGCGGCGAGGCCGAGAAGGCCGGCGCCGATGTCGACGGCATGAGCATCGTGCTCATCCGCGCCTCGTCGAACTCGGGCCAGCTCTATGGTTCGGTATCGATCCGCGACATCGTCGAGGGCCTGAACGAACAGGGCGCTCACGTCACCAAGTCGATGATCATCCTCGAACGCCCGATCAAGACGATCGGCGTGTTCGACGTGCGCGTCGCGCTGCACCCGGAAGTGTCGGTGAACGTCAAGGTGAACGTCGCGCGTTCGCCCGACGAAGCCGACCTCCAGGCGCAGGGAGTCGACGTCATGGCCGCGATGTTCGAAACCGAGACTTCGGGCTTCATCGAGGCTTTCGATCCCCATGCCGAGCCGGGCGAGCTTCCGCAGGAAGAAACAGCGCCCGCCGAAAGCGAAGAACAGGCGTAAGTTCCGGCTCTGCGCATAAACAGGCCGCCGTTCGCAGGAACGGCGGCCTTTTTGCTGTCTGCCGCGCTCTCGCGGTCCCGGTGCCGTGCATCTGCCGCTGCCGGTAAGCGCTTGCTCGCGTCCGCATTCGTCCGATAGAGTATCGTGCGTAAGAACGGGAGAGACGGGATGGACGATGTCGAGGAAATCAAGAAGCTGAAAGCGCGCTATTTCCGGTCGCTCGACAGCAAGGACTGGGACACCTACGCCAACCTGTTCGCCGAGGACTGCATCGTCGACCTTGGCCGGGCCGGCGGCCCGCAATATCACGGGCGCGAGGAATTTTCCGCCTATGCCCGCTCGCTGAAGCTGGTGCAGAGCGTGCATAACGGCCACATGCCCGAGATCGACCTGACCGGGCCGGACACGGCCACCGGCGTCTGGGTGCTGGAGGATTACAACCTCTGGGAAGACGGCACCCAGAACCACGGCTGGGGTCACTACCTGGAAACCTACGTCAAGCGCGGCGGCCGCTGGTATATCAAGACCATGGCATTGTCATACCTGCGTATCGACCGCGACTGTCCGCAGCCGGTGCTGGTCGCCGGCAAGGACAACACCGCCCACTTGCGCGGGATGACACCGGCGGCGGACTTCTGGCGATAGAGCGGGATGCGGATAATCGGAACCGTTTCGCCCCCTGCTTTCGTCACCCTTCTTCGTCACCCTGAACTTGTTTCAGGGTCCATCGGGCATTTTACACCTGAGGCCGCCGGGTTGGCGGCACCATGGACCCTGAAACAAGTTCAGGGTGACGGGTGCGGGATTCAGGGTGACGGTATGGGACGAGGTGACGGGTGCGGGGCGAGTGGTGCCGATATCATGCACGATGCTCTGGAATGATCGCCGCGCCGGGGGCGGAGGCGGAAAATCACCCTTTCCTACACGCCACAAGCCTGCGAAGTTCCGCAGGCTCTTTCTCATCGTCGAAGCTGCTGATCTACAGCGATAATTTTACACGGGAACGAATCGCGCGCGATGTTTTCGCCGTGACCTGTACGGGTGAACTTCACGAAGTTCTCCGCCGCCTCACCACCCGCATTGCCTGCCCCGGTTCTGCTGCTCCAGCCAGCGCGTCAGGGGGGCGAAATAGCGGATCATCGGTTTGCCGCTGATCTCGCGGCTGCCGGTGAACACCTCGAGCGCATCGGGCCAGGGCTTCGACGCCCCCATCGCCATCATCGCGTCGAGCCGCTCACCGACTTCCTTGCTGCCGGTAAAGTTGCAGCGGTGAAGCGGCCCCTTCCAGCGCGCAATTTTGCAGGCCGCTTCGTAGAACTGGAACTGGAGAACGCGCGCGAGGAAATAGCGCGTGTAGGGCACGACTGCGGGGATGTGATACTTCGCCCCCGGATCGAAGGCACCGGCCGGCCGCTCCGACGGCGGGACCACGCCCTGATACTGAAGGCGCATGTCGTTCCACGCCTTCTCATAGTCCGCAGGCTGCACCTGCCCCGAGAACACCTGCCAGCGCCAGCGGTCGATAAGCAGGCCGAAAGGCAGGAAAGCCACCTTGTCCATCGCCTGACGCAGCAGCAGGCCGATGTCCTTGCCGGCGCCCGGTGCCCGGTCGAGCAGCCCGATCCGGACAAGGTATCCGGGCGTCATCGACAGCGCGACAGTATCGCCGATCGCCTCGTGGAAGCCGTCGTTGGCGCCGTCCTGGTAGAATGCGGGCTGCTTGTTGTAGGCGCGCTGGTAATAGTTGTGGCCAAGTTCATGGTGGATCGTGACGAAATCGTCGGCATTCACCTTGAGGCAGGTTTTCACCCGCAGGTCGTCCAGGTTGTCGATGTTCCAGGCCGAAGCGTGGCAGACCACCTCGCGGTCGCGGGGTTTCACGAATTGCGAGCGTTCCCAGAAAGTCCGCGGCAGCGACGCGAAGCCTAGCGAGCTGAAAAAGCCTTCCGCCGTGCGCACCATCCGCAACGGATCATAGCCCTTGTCGGCCAGCAGCCGGGTCGTGTCGAAGCCCAGGTCGCCCGCGCCCGGCGGGGCGACGATATCATAGATATTGCCCCATTCCTGCGCCCACATATTGCCGAGCAGGTCGGCGCGGATCGGCCCGGTCCCGGCCTGCACCGCATCGCCGTAGCGCTCGTTGAGCTTGCCGCGGGTATAACAATGAAGCTGATCGTAAAGCGGTTTCACTTCCTGCCACAGCCGCTCGGTCAGCGCGGCGAATTGCTCGGGCGTCATATCGTAATTCGACCGCCAGAGCGCGCCGACATCGGCATAGCCGAGTTCCCTGGCCCCCTCGTTCGAGAGCGCGACCAGTTTCGTGTAGTCCTCGCGCATCGGCTTGCCGACATTGTCGTGCCAGCTCGTCCACATCTCCTTCAGTTCGGCGGGGTTGCGATTGGTGCCCATCGCCGCTTCGATGTCGGAGCCGTTGATCGCCTGGCCGTTCAGCGTGCCCTGGCCCTTGCCATAGATACCTTGCAGCCGCGCCTGGATCGTTGCCACTTCCTCGGCCGCGCCGGATCGCACAGGCGCCGGCAGCACGATCATCGTGCGCATCCGGTTGAGCTTGCGTCCGGTGTCGTAATCGAGCCCCGGAACCATGGCATAGCTTGCCGCCGCAACCGCATTGGCAACGGTAAGCTCGGTCATCTTCGCACCGGCGCGGGCGGTCAGCGCCTCGGTGTCGCGGGTGATGAAAGTCTCGTAAACCCATTCGGCCTGGTTGGCCTCCACGCTCGTCTTCGCATAGGCCGCCTCGGCCTGGGCGACGAAAGCCTGGGGAGTCCGGTCTTCGGCCAGGGCCGGATTCGCCGCAAGCGCGGCCGCAAGCGCTGCCATCGACACGAAACGTCGCATTATTCCACTCCCTTGCATTCCTTGCACGAATACAGGCTACCGCGAAGTCAGGCCGACAGGAAGTGGACGATAGCCTCACCGAACCGGCGGTGCGTGACCGACGACATATGCGTGCCGGGAACTTCGGCATAGGTCGCATCCGGCAGCATTCCGGCAAGCGCGGGGGCGGAGCCGTTGTCGTGATCGTCCGCCCCGCAGACGACCAGCGTGGGCATGGGAATGCCCCCCAGCGCCTCGGCCGGCGTGTCGTCGATCGAACCGAGCAGCAGCCGCGCCGCTACCCGGTCGACCTTCATCGTCTGCATGAACTGCCGGGCCGTGTAACGCGGATCGCCGCGCCCGATCGATTCGAAATTGTCGATGGCGTCGATGAAGAAGGCCCCGCGCCGGTCCCACCGATCAAGCCCCTCAAGCCCCATCCCGCCAAGCACCAGCCGGCGCGGGCTCAACCCCGCCAGCACGCTCCTTACCGCCGTCCGTGCGCCCAGCGAGAAACCGGCCAGATCGTAGTCCGCCAGTCCCAGCGCCGCGACCAGCGCCAGCACGTCCCTGACCAGCACGTCCCCCGGATAGGCGGCAGGGTCATGCGGCGCATCGCTCTGCCCATGGGCGCGCAGATCCGGCATGATCGCCGCGAACCCCGCCTCCGCCAGCCGGGCGGCCGTGCCATACCGGACCCAGTTCACCTCGGCCGAGGAGAACAGCCCGTGCAGCAGCACGACCGGCCGCCCGCTTCCCATGCGATGAACCGCAAGGCGCGCGCCGCCGTGGCCCCGGTAGAATTCCGTGTCCAGATCCCTCACCCCGACAGGCCGGCGGCGGGAACGCAATGGACGGGCTTTTTCCGGCCGCTCATTCCCGCCGTCGCCATCACCCTTTCTTCAGATGCCGCCGCCCCAGCAGTTCGGCGATCTGCACGGCGTTGAGCGCGGCGCCCTTGCGCAGATTGTCGGACACGCACCACAGCACCAGGCCGTTGTCGACGGTGATGTCCTCACGCACGCGCGACACATAGGTCGCACCGTCGCCGACACATTCGATCGGCGTCACGTATCCGCCGTCCTCGCGCTTGTCGACCAGCATGACGCCGGGCGCCTCGCGCAAGACGTTCTGCGCGTCCTCGGCCGAAAGCTCTTTCTCGAACTCAAGGTTGATCGCTTCGGAATGGCCGACGAAAACAGGCACCCGCACGCAAGTAGCGACGACCTTGATCCTGGGGTCGAGGATCTTCTTGGTCTCGACCACCATCTTCCATTCTTCCTTGGTGTAGCCGTCGTCAAGGAAGACATCGATGTGCGGGATCACGTTGAAGGCGATCTGCCTGGTGAACTTCTTCGGCTCGACCGGGTCGCCGACGAAGATCGCGCGGCTCTGCTCGAACAGCTCGTCCATGCCCGCCTTGCCCGCGCCCGAAGTCGACTGGTAGGTCGAGACTACCACGCGCTTGATCGTCGCCGCGTCGTGCAGCGGCTTCAGCGCCACGACCATCTGCGCCGTCGAACAGTTCGGGTTGGCGATGATGTTCTTGCGGGTATAACCGTCGATCGCATCCGGGTTCACTTCGGGCACGACCAGCGGCACGTCGGGGTCCATGCGGAACAGCGAGCTGTTGTCAATGACCACGCAGCCTTGTTCGGCCGCCTTGGGAGCATAGATCTTCGTCGGGCCGGAGCCCGCGGCGAACAGCGCGATATCCCAGCCGGTGAAGTCGAAATGCTCGATGTTCCTGACCTTGAGCATGCGCCCGGTGTCGCCGAACTCGATCTCGGTGCCCGTCGAGCGGGGCGAGGCGACGGCGGCGATCTCGTCGCAGGGAAATTCGCGTTCGGCGAGGATGTTCAGCATTTCACGGCCGACATTCCCCGTCGCGCCGACAACAACTACCCGGTAACCCACAATCAATGCTCCTTCCGCCACCGATCGGGTGGCCGTCGGAGCCCCATAGTCCAATTCACTGGTCAGGCAAACTATCAGACCTGCCAGCGGAACCGCCCGATCAGCCTTTGCGCGACCGAGACGTCTTCCTCCTGCGTGCCCGCACCGATGTTGTGGATCACCATCGGGCTGCCATTTGCCGACACCCGATCCGAGACAATGCCGGTATGCGGCAGATTACCGGCGACGAGCGAAGTGAACACGTCGCCCGGCTGCCAGCCCGCAGGATCGGACGGAAGCGCCAGCCGGGCACCGGCCCTTTCCCAGAAGCGCTCGAGATTGGGCACACGGCGATGGTCGATATTGCGATCCGGCTTCGTCAGCCCCCAGCGCTTCGGATAGGCGGTGAAGGCCCGCGCCATGTCCTCATGCACCTGGCGCTGAAGATCAAGGCCGAGCCCGTCGCGATAGGCACGGATGACGACATCGGTGCAGACGCCGCGTTCACGCGCAATGTCGCCGCCGGGATAGGCGATGGCGCTGTAGCCGGAATCGTAAGCCAGAGTGACGCCGATCTGCGCGCGCGCCGCCGCGATCAGGGCCTGGGCCTTGCCGCCGGCCTGTCGCGGGCGTGCCTCCGCCGGCGATCCGCCACAGGCCGCCAGCGCGAGGCCGCCAGCCAGAAACTCGCGGCGATCGAAAACCGGCATGGTCGCATCCCCCGAAAACGAAAACGGCCAGCCTCCCGGGGAGGCCGACCGCTCGTTTCGATCAATCGGGCTGAACCGGGTCTTACTCTTCGCCGGAGCGATTGTCGCGGCGCTCGGCAATGCGGGCACGCTTGCCGGTGCGGCCGCGCAGGTAATAAAGCTTGGCGCGACGCACGATGCCCTTGCGGACGACCGTGATGCTGTCGATATTCGGCGAATAGAGCGGGAACACACGCTCCACACCTTCGCCAAACGAGATCTTGCGCACGGTGAAGTTCGAGCCGATGCCCTTGTTCGAACGGGCAATGCAGACACCTTCGTAGTTCTGCACGCGGCTGCGCTCACCTTCGATGACCTTGACGCCGACGCGGACGGTGTCACCGGGGCGGAATTGGGGAATGTCCTTGGCGGCCTTGGCGATTTCCTCGGCCTCGATCTGCTGAATCAGGTTCACTTGCCCTGGTCCTTCGTTTCACGCTGCGCGCCAGAGGCAGACTGGACCCGAGCGCCGACATGGCGCTCCCAAAGGTCCGGCCTGCGTGACCGGGTATCGTCTTCCGCCCTTTGTTTCCGCCAGGCGGCGATTTTCGCATGATCCCCCGATCGCAGCACTTCGGGGATCGTGCGCCCTTCCCATTCGACGGGGCGGGTATAGTGCGGATATTCCAACAAACCGTTCTCGAACGATTCCTCGGCACCGCTGGA
>JAITWR010000154.1 GCA_031285165.1 Novosphingobium sp. | reverse complement strand
CCCAGTCGTAGCGCTCCTGGTTCATCAATCCCCAGCGCGTCTCCATCTGGTTGACGAAAGTGAGATGCGGGGTGCCGACCGCGCCCATGGCAAGGCGGCCGTGGGCGTCGACAATCGCGGCATTACGCTCGTTCGACTGGTTGATGATCGGCGAGGAAGCAGCGCGGCCGAGGAAAGTCGCGCTTTCGAAGCACACGGTTTCGAAAGCGCCGCGGATGATGTCGGCGGTAACCGAATCGATTTCAACGGAAGTCGGCAGCGGGTCGCGCTTCGCGGCAAGCTGGCGGTTGAGTTCGAAGGACATGGGTGAATGTTCCTCTCAGCGCCGCGGCGAGGCGGCGGTATTATGATCTTGCCAATAAGCCGGCATGGGCGGCAGGTTCTCGACAAACCGCGCGGCGGGACAGGCAGAATGTGAAGGCCCGCCGCGCCGATCCCGCCGATCCCGCCGCCCGCAGTCCGCCATTTGGCATTCGCGCATGAGCGGCTATCAGGCGGGGGCCGGTTTCAGGATGGCGGATTTCAAAGGAGCGAACGCCGCGTGAGTCAGGTTCATCCCGTCTATGCCGCCATGGAAACGACGATTTTCGAGCATATGTCGGGCCTTGCGCGCCAGCTTGGGGCGATCAATCTGGGGCAGGGCTTTCCCGACGGGCAAGGCCCGCCCGAGATCATCGCCGCCGCGGCGCGGGCGCTTGCCGAGAAGTCGAACCAGTACCCGCCCGGAGCCGGGCTGCCCGAGTTGCGGGACGCCATCTGCGGCTTCTATGCACGGCGGCAGGGGCTTGAGCTTGCGCGCGGGGATGTGGTCGTGACTTCCGGTGCGACGGAGGCAATCGCGGCCTGCATCCTCGCTCTCGTCAGGCCCGGCGACGAGGTGGTGCTGTTCGAGCCAGCTTACGACGCCTATCGCCCGATGGTGCGCCGTGCGGGCGGAGTGCCGGTGGCGGTGAAGCTCGGTCCCCCGAACTGGCGTTATGACCTCGCCCAACTCAAGGCCGCGCTGACCGGACGAACCAGGCTGCTGATTCTCAATGACCCGCTGAATCCTTCCGGCACGGTGGCAAGCGAGGCGGAACTGGCGGCGATCGCCGAGATTTGCATCCGCCACGATCTCCATGCGATCTGCGACGAGGTGTGGGAGGATGTCCGCTTTGACGGGGCACGGCACCGCTCGCTGATGAGCTTTCCCGGCATGGCCGGACGGGCGGTGAAGATCGGCTCGGCGGGCAAGATATTCGGGCTCACCGGCTGGAAGATCGGCTGGATGTGTGCGGGGCCGGCGATGATCGCGGCGCTCGGCCGGGCACACCAGTTTCTCACCTACACCTCGCCGCCGGCGTTGCAGTGGGCGGTGGCCGGGGGGCTGGCCATGCCCGACGACTGGTTTGCGGCGCAAGGCGAAGCCTGGGCGGCATCGCGCGACCGGCTGAAGCGCGGGCTGGAACAGGCAGGCTATGCCGTGCTGCCCAATGCCGCGACATGGTTCCTCTGCGCCGATCTGGTGGCTTCGGGAATCGATCTCGATGACCGCACGTTCAGCGAGCGCGCACTGCGCGAGGGCGGTGTGGCCTCGATCCCGGTCTCGGCATTCTTCGATGCGGCAGGGCCGCGCCGGGTCGTCCGTTTCTGCTTCACCAAAAGCGATGCCACGCTCGACGAAGCGGCGGAACGCCTGGCGAGGTTCCGCACGGGATTGTTATGACTGTAGGATCGAAAGTCAGGTGAAGAAGATCGCCAGCGCCTTGAACAGCCCGGTGAGCGCGAAAGGCAGGCCGATTGCCAGCAGCCACAGCACGCAGCGGTCGCGGCGGAAATGGCCGGCCATCGCGGGATCGTGGGCCTGGGCCTCGCTCAACCGGTTCCAGCGGCGCTCGAAGCGGCGGCAGGCCGGGATGATCGCGCCGACCAGCATGACCAGCGCCAGATAGGGCAGCAGCGACGTGCCCTCGGACTTGAGTGCGCCCATGGTGATGAAGATTTGCAGGGCAGTGTAAACAAGCAGGGCATAGGCGATGTTGTCGCTCATCCTGCGGCGCCAGTCGGCCGTGCGGCCGGCTTCATGCGGCGCTGCCCAACTGCGATGCGACAGCTTCGCCATCAGAACCCTCATCTTATTATCTTCGACGCGGAGTAAAACACCGAATCGCGGGCAGATCAAGCGGGTCGGCCGGCGCTGCAAGGGAAAATCCGCACCGGCCATGCCCGAAACCTGCCGAATGGCCGGCCAATGGCCGATATGGAACTTGCTCATCTTCCGTGTGCCGCCTAAATCGCCCATGGCATGAACGATGTGATCCAGATCGCCCCGCCCAGGCCCGCGGAACATGCCGCGGACGCGGTGCAGCCGATTCTCCGGGACGGGCTCGAAGTCGTCTCCATTGCCAAGAGCTACGACAAGCGCGCGGTGCTGACCGACATTTCCCTGTCGGTGGGCAAGGGCGAAGTGGTGGGCCTGCTCGGTCCCAACGGCGCGGGCAAGACCACCTGCTTCTATTCGATCATGGGACTGGTCCGGCCGGATTCGGGCCGCATCCTGCTCGATGGAGTCGATATCACCAGGCTGCCGATGTATCGCCGGGCCATCCTCGGTCTCGGCTATCTGCCGCAGGAAACATCGATTTTCCGCGGCTTGACGGTCGAGCAGAACATCAATTGCGTGCTCGAACTGGTCGAGCCCGACAAAGACGTGCGCGCGCAGGAGCTTGACCGGCTGCTCGATGAGTTCAGCCTGACGCGATTGCGCGCCAGCCCGGCCATGGCGCTTTCGGGCGGTGAGCGGCGGCGCTGCGAGATCGCCCGCGCGCTCGCGGCCAAGCCGTCGATCATGCTGCTCGACGAGCCTTTCGCCGGCATCGATCCGCTGTCGATCGCCGACATCCGCGACCTGGTGAAAGATCTCAAGACCCGCGGCATCGGCGTGCTTATCACCGATCATAACGTGCGCGAGACGCTCGACATCGTGGACCGCGCCTGCATCATCTACGGTGGCCAGGTGCTTTTCGAGGGCAGCCCCGAAGCACTGGTGGCCGACGAGAACGTGCGGCGGCTCTATCTCGGCGAGGGCTTCACGCTGTGAGAAGGCCCGCGCGGGGCGGTTGAGCGATGGCGTCGGGGCTACGCCTGGACCTGCGCCAAACCCGGTCGCTGGTGATGACGCCGCAGCTCCGGCAGGCGATCAAGCTGCTGGTGCTGTCGAACCTCGAGATCGAGGCTTTCATCGGCGAGGCGCTGGACGCCAACCCGCTGCTCGATATCGATCCCGCAGCGCTCGACCGGGACCGGCACACCGGAGAAGGCGGCGGTGATCACGGCGGCGACCTGCGCTTCGCTCCGGCCGGGGAAGGCATCCCGATCGACGAGCGCGGGGCCGGCGAGGCGACGCTGGCCGAACACCTCGAAGCGCAGATCGGCGCAGTGACATCCGACCCCCGCCTCGCTGCGATTGCGCGCTACCTGATCCGGCAACTCGACGAGGCCGGCTATCTCCCCGTGCCCCTGCGCGACATTGCCGACGACCTCGGCCTGCCGCTCATGGAAGTGGAGGACGGGCTGGTCCTGCTGCAAACGCTCGACCCGACCGGCATCGGCGCGCGCTCGCCCGGCGAATGTATCGCGCTGCAAGCGAAAGAGGCCGATCGCTACGATCCCTGCATGGCCCGGCTGATCGACAATCTCGATCTGCTCGCGCGCGGCGAGCTTGCCCGGCTGAAGCGCCTCTGCGGCGTCGACGACGAGGATTTCGCCGACATGCTGGCCGAACTGCGGGGCTACGATCCCAAGCCTGGCCTTCGCTTCGGCGGCGACGCGGCCATGCCGGTGACGCCCGATATCCTTATCACCGCCCGCGCCGACGGCGGCTGGGACATCGCGCTCGATCAGGCGACGCTGCCGCGCCTCATCGTCAACCGCGCCTGTTACGTCGAACTGCGCAACGCCTGTGCCGACAAGCCATCGAAGGGCTGGCTGTCGGAAAAGCTGGCCGACGCCATCTGGCTGGTCAAGGCGCTCGACCAGCGGCAGAAGACGATCCTCAAGGTCGCGGCGGAGATCGTCCGCCGGCAGGACGGCTTTTTCCGCCACGGCGTGTCACAGCTCAGGCCGCTGACCCTGCGGGCTGTCGCCGAGGCGATCGGCCTGCACGAATCGACGGTCAGCCGCGTCACTGCGAACAAGTATTTCCGGTGCGAGCGCGGTATCTTCGCATTGAAGTACGTCTTCACCTCGGGCGTGGCGACTGCCGGAGGGCAGGGCACAGCTTCGGCCGAGGCGGTCAAGGCGGCGATCCGCTCGCTGATCGATGCCGAGAACCCCGGTGAGATTCTGTCCGACGATGCGCTGACGGATCTCCTGCGCGGCCAGGGCTTCGACCTCGCCCGCCGTACCGTCGCCAAGTATCGCGAGGCGATCGGCCTCGGCAGTTCGGTCTGCCGCCGCCGCCAGAAGGCCCTGGCCGCAGTCCGCTGACCCGTCCGATCGGGAGGCTGGCTGGTTTTCCATATCTGGAAAGACTGGCTTGAGTGCTGGAAAATTCCCGGCTATCGTGCCCGCCGAGGCAGATATCCGCAAGAGGCTGGCACGGGCAATGGCACAGGGCGACATTTCCGGCCCCAACAGCCGTGTGGTGGAAGTGATGAACTTCCTCGCCGCGCACCCGACCGAGTCCTTCACGCTTTCCGAACTCGCCGCCCGCCTGGGCCTCAGCATCGGCTCGGCGCATCGCCTGCTAACCACGCTTGCCGAGGCACGCTATCTTTCGCGCCACCCCAGGCACAAGACCTATTCGCTCGGCATGGCGCTCGTCGCGCTTGGTCAGGCCGCGCTGGCGCAGCATCGCGACATCGACGTAGCGCGGCGCGAGATGGCGCGGTTGTCGAGCGAACTCGGGGTGCAGTGCCATGCCTGCGCGGTGGTCGGCGACGAACTGCTGTTCCTGGCGAGCGAGGGCACACCGCAGAGCTACGAGCCGGTGAACCGCGTCGGCGACCGCCGCCCGTACATGCCGCCGCTGGGCATGGTCCACGCCGCCTGGGCGGACCCCGACGAGCAGGAGGACTATATCGAACGCGCGCCAGCCGCGCTCAACGAGACGGTGCGCGCGCACATCGCCCGCTCGCTCGAAGTCATCCGCCGGCGCGGCTATGCCATGTCGGGCACCGGTCCGGCGTTCCGTGCGCTGCGGCATTTCACCGCCGCGCCCGTCGGCCACCAGAAGGACGAAGCCTACTGGGCGGGCCTGCGCCAGCTCATCGCCGACCTGTCCGAGCGCGAGATGCAACTGCTCGATTTCGGCGAAGCCGGCCGTGATGGCATCAGCTTCATCACCGTGCCGGTCTTTTCGCCCGGCGGCCGGGTCTCGCTGGAACTGTCGCTCAGTGGCCTGCCGCCGCAACTGACCCGCAGCGAATTCGAACGCCATGTCGAAAGGCTGCGCGCTGCCGCCGCCGTCGTCACGGGCGAAACCCACGGCCGCGAGCCGCCGCCGGTGGCCGGCGCAATCGCGGCAAGCCATGTCGCGGCAGGAATGCCGCACGTCTGATCAAGCAGGAGAGGAACCCGGCGATGAGAAAAGAACCCCATCCCCTGACCGGCACGATGTACGAGGATATCGGCAACGGCCAGGTCAAGGTGCAGAAGGAAGGCAGCAATGCCTATGGCATCTTCACCTGGAAGGGTGAATGGATCGAGGGCGAGGTGACTCAGGCCGATCCGCTGATGCTGCTCTATATCGCCGGGCCGGACTTGCCGCGCGACCACGAGGTCATCTGGATGTCCGCCCCGTCGAAGAGCTTCGACGGCACCATTCCGATCGAGCATTTCCCCGGCACTCACATGAGCGAACTGCGCCGCATCGTCGGCAAGTATCAGCCCGATACGGGCATGGAGACGCCCGACGGGTGGCGTTCCAACGGCAATGCCGACCCCGAATTCTTCCTCGACAACGATCGCGTGCCCGAACGCGTGCCGGCGGCCTATCGCCAGCGCGGCGCCATTCCCGCCGGGCCGAAGCGCATTTCGACCGATCGCTACTGGAAGAAGGAATACCACGATCTTGAGGTCGAGAAGATCTGGAAGAAGATCTGGCAGATGGCCTGCCGCGAGGACGAGATCCCGAATGTCGGCGATTACTACGTCTATGATATCGCCCATCTCTCCTACCTGATCGTGCGCACCGCGGACGGCATCAGGGCTCACCAGAACATCTGCCTGCACCGCGGGCGCTTGCTGAAGGACTGCTCGGGCAAGGGCGAGAAGGAGTTCCGCTGCCCCTATCACGGCTGGGCCTGGAATCTCGACGGCAGCCTCAAGGAAATCACCTGCGAGTGGGATTTCCCCGGCGTGCGCGAGGATGTCGGGCAATTGCCGGCGGTCAAGGTCCAGACCTGGGAGGGCTTCGTCTTCATCAATCCCGATCCCGAGGCCGGGCCGCTCGAGGAGTTCCTCGGGCCGGTGATGATGGAGCACTATACCCGCTACGGCTTCGGGCACCGTTACATCCAGGCCAACGTCTCGAAGCTGGTGCGCTGCAACTGGAAAGTGGTGATGGAGGCTTTCATGGAAGCCTATCACATCATCGCCACGCATCCGCACCAGATGCTGACGAGCGGCGACTTGTCGAACACGCATTACGACGTGTTCGGCAACTGGGGCCGGTCGGCGCAGTATCCGTCGCCGGGCAGCCCGCAGCGCGGCATCTTCGTCAACCGCGAGGAAGCGCTGGAGCAGTATCGCGCCATGGCCGACGGCACCCGCAGTCTGATCCAGACGCTGACCGGCGAGGATCTTTCGGGCTGGTCGGATGCCGAACTCAACGCCGGCAGTTTCAACGACCTGTTCCCCAACCTGCACCCCTGGGGCGGCTGGATGCGCATCGTCTTCCGCTTCCGGCCGCACGGCGACAACCCGGAAGAGGCCATCATGGACATCTACCTGCTGGCGCCCTGGCCCAGGGACAAGCCGCGCCCCGCGCCGGCCAGGCCCCGCAAGCTCGGCTTCGACGATCCCTGGACCGCCGCGCCCGAACTGCTGTCGTTGAGCAAGATCACCGATCAGGACGTGTTCAACGTCCCCGCGGTCCAGCGCGGCCTCAAGGCCAAGAACCCGCCATATGTCTGGTATTCCTCGTACCAGGAGATGAAGATCCGCAACTTCCTCCGGAACTACGAGAAGGCGCTGGGGCTGGCGGATGAGACACCGCAGGGCTGACCGGGAAAACCAGGGGGGAGAAGAACGTATGGCAGGCAAAGCCGCTTTCATCACGGGCGCGGCGCGCGGTCTTGGCCGGGAGATCGCGCTGGCGCTCGCGCGGGACGGATTCCGGCTCTATCTGGCCGATGTCCTGCCCGATCGCCTTGCGGCAACCGCAGCCGAGCTGCGCGATGCCGGGCATGAGGTGATCGCGCGGGAAGTCGATGTCTCGGTGCGCCGGCAGTGCTGCGATGCGATCGCCGATTGCGTCGCGCGCTTCGGCGAACTGACGGTGCTGGTGAACTGCGCCGCGATCATGCGGATGGAACACTTTACCGACACGACCGAGGAAAGCTGGAACCGCATCCTCGCGGTCAACCTGTCGGGGCCGTTCTTTCTCTGCCAGACGGCGCTGCCGCATCTGATTGCGGCGCATGGCAACATCGTCAACGTCGCCTCGTCCAACGGGCTGATGGGCACCGCCTACACCGGGCCTTACAGCGCCACCAAGGCCGGGCTGATCAACCTGACCAGGACGCTGGCCATCGAATATGCCGAGGAACCGATCCGGGTGAATGCGGTCTGCCCCGGACCGATGGCCACCGAAATCGCCAGCGCCGCGCAGCCGCCCGCCACGATCAGGCACGACAAGGTGCTGCGCTATACGGGCCTGCGCGGCCTGGGCAGCGCGGCGGACGTCGCCAATGTCGTCGCCTTCCTCGCATCGGATGCGGCGGCGGCAGTGCATGGCGCCGTCTGGACGGCCGATCTGGGGACGAGCGCGGGGTAGCAGCGGGCATAGTACGCACCACTCGTCCCGCGCCGGCCCGGTTCATGGCGCCTTGAAATCATTCGCGCCGCGTCACCGCTTCCGCTGATCCAGGCAATCGCCCGTCAATCGATCGTCACCGTCACCGCGCGGCGGTTCCTGGCCCAGGAGGCTTCGTCCGATCCCAGCGCCACGGGGCGTTCCTTGCCGTAGCTGACGGTCGACAGCCGCGCCGGATCGATGC
>JAITWR010000153.1 GCA_031285165.1 Novosphingobium sp. | reverse complement strand
GCCATGCCGAATATGCCTACGATGCTAAAAACGGCTTTCGCTACTAGCGCGGCGGCGGCCGCAGCGCGGCGCGCGAGACTGCGGCGGGGGTGGCGGCGGGCGGCGTCGCGCGGCTGGTGATTCCCGAGGTCGCGATCCTGGGCTACGTCACCGAGATCGGCGGCGATGCGATCGATCCCGGCAATTTCGATGCGGCGCAGATCGCCGCCAATCCCTTTTTCTGCCCGGATGCCGCAGCGGCCGGGCGCTGGGCAAAGCTGGTCGACGATGCGCGGCTGGCCGGCTCCTCGCTGGGCGCGGTGGTCGAATGTGTCGCGACCGGCGTTCCGGCGGGCTGGGGCGCGCCGCTTTATGGCAAGCTCGATGCCGATCTGGCCGCAGGTATGATGAGCATCAATGCGGTCAAAGGTGTCGAGATCGGCGACGGTTTTGCCGCGGCGCGCCTGACCGGCGAGCAGAATGCCGATCCGATGCGGCCGGGCGATAAAGGGCCGCGGTTCCTCTCGAACCACGCGGGCGGGATCGCCGGCGGCATATCGACCGGGCAGCCCGTGGTGGTGCGTGTGGCGTTCAAGCCGACCAGTTCGATCCTGACGCCGGTTGCGACGATCACGCGCGACGGTGCCGCCAGCGAGATCCGCACCAAGGGCCGCCATGATCCTTGCGTCGGCATCCGCGGCGCGCCGGTGGTTGAGGCGATGATGGCGCTGGTGCTGGCCGATCACAAGCTGCTGCACCGCGGGCAATGCGGGTGAGCGGGCCTTGAAGGGCACGCCCTACCGCAACCGCTTGAACAGGATATAGACTGCCCCCGCTCCGCCGTGCCGGGGATGCGCGGGGCGTATGGCGGCGATGCGGCTGGCATGGGGGCCAGCGGCGAGCCAGTCCATGAACTTGCGCCGGATCACGCCGCGTGCCCCGCGGTCGCTGCCCGGCCGGTCGCGGCCGGTGATCAGCAGCACCAGCCGCGCGCCCTGCGCCAGCGCCAGCGTCAGCCCGTGATCGAGGCGGGCATGAGCGGCATCGAGCGTTGCGCCATGGAGATCCAGAGTGAAATCGGGTGGCGCCAGCCCGCGCGTGAGACGGCGTTCCCAGCCCGCATCGAGCCCGTGGCGGTCGAGCGAGCCGCGTTCCTCCCGCGCACGGGGAAGGGGGGCAGCCGCCGGCCGGTGCGGCAGCGCCGCCGGCTTCGCCCGCTTTTGCGGCGGCGTGACGGCAGGCGCCTGCCTCTCCACCCCGGCATCACGGCGGTCGCTCTCCTCTCCCGAATCCGCCGGGGGACGGAAAGGGGCCTTGCCCGCCAACGGCGCTACCGTCTTTGCGACACGCGCCCAGAGCGCCGCTTCTTCCGCGGACAGTTTGCGGCCCGGCCGTTTCACCGGATGCCGAGGCGAGTCAGCGTGCCTTTGGGCAATAGCAGCAGCGCCCGCCCGCGCGCGCTCATGCCGCCGGCAAGGGCGCGGGCCTCGGAGCCGGCGCCCCAGAAGGTGTCGAAGCGATTGGCCCCCTTGATCGCGCCGCCCGTATCCTGCGCCACCCACAGCCCGCTTGCCCGGCTGTTGTCGAGCGTCAGGAACACGGGAGCGCCCAGCGGGACGAAAGCGGGGTCTGCCGCGACGGTGGCGCGCGCCCGCACCGGCACGCCCAGCGCGCCGATCGGTCCGCCCGCCGCTTCGGCGCCATTCCGCTCGCGGAAGAACACATAGGACTGGTTGGCGCGCAGCATTTCGCGCCCGTCTCCGGGGTGATCGCGCAGATATTCCTGGATGCCCTGGAGCGACCCAGAATATTGTCCCGGCCCGCTGCCGATCAGTCCGCGCCGGCGCATCAGGCCGCCGATCAGGCTGGAATTGCGGCCGTTCTGCGCCGCATAGCCGATGTACATGATGCTGCCGTCGGGCGCACGCAGCCGGCCGGAACCCTGCACCTGGAGGAAATAGAACTCCACCGGATCGGCCGCCCAGGCGATTTCGAGCCCTTTGCCCGTCAGCGCGCCGTCGTCGATATCCGCGCGTGAATAGTAGGGGACGAACCGGCCGTTCGCGTCATAGCGGCCGAGCGGCTGGCGGCCATTGGGCAGTGGCGGGGCATCGCCCGGACGGGCTCGCACCAGATCGCCGGGCGTAGCGTAAACGGGCACGTCGTATCCCGGCTGGCGGCTGCGGACGCCTGCGATCTCGGGCTCGTAATAGCCGGTCGCGAAAGCTGCGCCATCCGATATGCGGGCGGTTTCGAAATGGTGTGTGAAAAAGCGCTGCGCGTCCGCGGATGGCCAGTTTGCGGCCGCGGTGCAGGCGGGTTTCCAGTCGGCCCCGCTCGTCAGACCGCTACGGTCGCTTCGGGAGATCAGGTTCGGGCAACTGGTGCGGAAGGCTGCCAGGGCCGATGCCGCACCGCTTGCGCCGATGGCGAGGCTTTCAGCCGGCGGGCCATGCCGGACACCGACACTGAGCGCGTTTGCCGGCGGGACGATCGGCGGCTGCACCGGCGGCCGCGAGGGGTAGGCGAGCGTTCGTGACGGCGGGACGACACGAACGCAGGCTGCGAGGAAAACGAGCAGCGCGAGTGCTGCGAAACGCCGTCCCTGCCCCGGCACGCAGGCTCAACCCTCGTCGGTCTCGTCGAGCAGCCAGTCGGGATCGGACGAGGCGACATTGCGGCTGAAGCTCCAGATGTCGACCGCTTCCACGGCATCGTCAAGCGAGCCGGCGATGACATGGCCCTGCGCATCGCGGGTGACAGCGGCGATGTCCGAACGGAAGCGCACGGTGATGCGCGCCACCGGATTGTCGAAGCCGGCGCCGACGATGGTTGCTTCCTCGATCCGCACCAGGCGATTGTCGAGCGTTTCTCCGGCGGCAACGCGCGCGTCGATCGCGCCAGCGAAGCCTTCGTAAACGTCGCGATCGCAAAGCTGGCCGAGTTCGTCCTTGTCGCCGCGCCAGAACGCTTCGAGAATCATGCGCTAGGCGCCGCTTGCACCTTCGAGGAAGGCATAGGCATCGAACCGACGGTCTGCCGCGGCGATGCCGCGCAGCCCGCGCTCGACCGAGGCCGGGACCGCGGGCATGTCGCGCGGGCGCAGCACCGGGTTCTGCGGCTGCTGCCGCTCGACCGGCCGGCGTGGCGCGGGAACGGAAGAGACTCCGCCGGGCTTGGCGTCGACCCGGCCCGGAATCGGTTCCTCCTCATGTTCGGCACGGCGGCCGAGCACGGAATAAAGCCGCAGTCCGAGGAAAGCTGCGATCATGGCCAGAATGACGATTTCGACGGTCACGCCCTCAACTTTCAATCCTGCGCGCCCTCAGGCGGTCCGGTCATAGTAACCCCAGATAGGCAGCATTGACAAATGAACAACGCATCATGCGGCCCATCCGGTCGATTTTTTCGCTCGCCCGGCGGCATTTTCCGTCCCGGCGCCGGAGAGGCCGCCGCGATTTGCCGGCTTCGGCGCCATTGCCGCCCGCCCTGGGCGATGCTAGGCGCCGCGGCGAAACTCATCGCAAGCGTCAGGAAAGCAGCAGTCATGGCCGACGAAGACAACGTCATCTCCCATCTCGATCTCGGCGGCAACGGCGCGGATACAGGCCCCAGCGCCGGCCTCATCTCGCAATACGTCAAGGATCTCTCGGTCGAGAATCCGAATGCGCCCGACAGTTTCCAGTGGCAGGATCCGCCGCAGGTCGACATCCAGTTCAACATCGCCGCCCGCGCGATCAACGACGAGATCCAGGAAGTCGAGATGAAGATCGTGGTCACGGCCAGGGCCGAGGCCGGGACTGCCTATATCGTCGACCTTGCCTATTGCGCGCTGATCGGCATGCGCAACCTCGACGATGCGCAGAAGCATGCGTTCACTTATGCCGAAGCGCCGCGCATCATCTTCCCGTTCGCCCGCCGGGTGCTGGCGGATGCCGTGCGCGATGCCGGCTTCCCGCCGCTGATGCTCGAGCCGATCGACTTCAACGGGCTCTACGTGCAGCAGCTTGCCGCGCAGCAGGGCGAAAGCGCGCCGGTGGGCCACGCTTGAATCCGGTCGCGCAGCGGCCGTCTCTCTCCCGCTTGCGGGAGAGAATGCCGTGAGTCTCGTCAAGAACGTCGGCACGATCGGCGGCCTGACGGCTATCAGCCGGGTTTTCGGTTTTGCGCGCGACATGCTGCTTGCGCGTGTGCTGGGCGCGGGTCTGGCGGCGGATGCCTTCCAACTCGCTTTCACGCTGCCCAACACCTTCCGCCGTCTTTTCGCCGAGGGCGCCTTTTCGGTCGCTTTCGTGCCGATGTACACGCGCGCCCTGCATGGGGAGAACGGCGAGGAAGCCGCCGGGCGATTCGCCGGCGATGTCCTCGCGGTCTTCGTCTGGGTGCTGCTCGCGTTCAGCGCGGCGGCGATGCTGGCGATGCCGTTCATCGTCTGGGTTCTGGCCGGCGAGTACCAGACCGTTCCAGGCAAGTTCGAGCTGTCGGTCACACTCAGCCGGATCACTTTTCCCTATCTCGGGCTGGTCAGCCTGGTGGCGATGCTCTCGGGCCTGCTCAACGCCCGCTCGCGCTTCGGTCCCGGCGCTTTTGTGCCGGTGCTGCTCAACCTGATGCTGATCACCGGCATCCTCGTCGGTGCCAGACTGCGCGGGCCGCACGGCGACGACACGGTCGTTGCCTACAGTCTCGCCGTGGCAGTTGCAGCGGCGGGAGTCGTGCAACTGCTCTACCTGGCCTGGGCGACGCGCCGTGCGGGCGTGCGCCTCAAGGTCACGCTATATAATTAGCCTGGATAACTAATCATAAGGATGGTGGCAATGATGAAGAAAGCGCTTTCTTTTTTTATGGCACTTGTTGTCGGCCTCTGGGCCGGGCAGGCCGGCTTGGCGGCGCAGGTGCATGCGGTAGCTGCCCACGGTTTGAAACGCGGCGGTGCCCATGCCGGCGAGCAGTTCGCGCAGGTGCGTGCAGCCCCTTTCCTTGCCCATGCGCTCGGCGAGGGCGTTGCGCCAGCCGGCGCCGATCTTGACGCCAATGAGCGACTGCAATGGCGCCGTGGCGGGCTGGCAGGTGTCGAAGGGCGTGGTCGGCATGTCGGCCTCGACGGCGCGCACGGTGAAGGTGTCGTCGATGGTCAGGCGCACCCGCATGTCATGAATCGGCTCGCCGGGGCGCCGCTCGACGCCGTGCATGACGTAGCCATACGCCTTGGTGTCGTGCAGCGTGCCCTCGATGTCGAACAGCTTGTCGGGGCGCGCGAAGCTGCGGAAGGTGACATCCCGCAGGTGCAGCGGGGTGCGGTTGGGG
>JAITWR010000164.1 GCA_031285165.1 Novosphingobium sp. | reverse complement strand
CATCCTGGCCATCGTCGGCACCGGCATCGCCGCCGCCGCCTGGGCTCTCGGTACCGCGATCTCATCCTCGGTTGGCTCTGCTGCGGCTTGCGTCGAGGGTGCGGCAGATGGTTCGGCTGCGTGCACTAAGAAGGCTCCTTAATGCGTTAATCCGCACTCGGACGTGGCCGGCATGATTGCTGGCCACGTCTTCCTTCCGCGTCACCCTGAACTTGTTTCAGGGTCCATCGGGCGTTTTACACCTGAGGCCGCCGGGTTGGCGGAGAGGTGGACCCTGAAACAAGTTCAGGGTGACGGGGTGGGGCGTTCAGGGTGACGGGTCCGGGCCGATCCGGGTGGCGGTGCAGGCCGCCCATGGTGGCGGGTGCAGGTCGATCCGGGCGACGGCGCAGGGCGCTTGTGGCGGCGATCCGGGCGGCGGGTGCCGGCCGATCCCGTGGCGGGTGTGGAGCGATCCGGGTGACGGGTGCGCGCCGGTCCCGTGATGGGGGCGCGCGGTGCTGTGTTTTTTCTGATTTCGTAAGGGAGTCGGTCTTTTGTCGCGGCGCAATCTGATCGTGGGCCTGATTGCCGTAGTGCTCGGGCTGTTCGCGGTGATCATCGTCAACGCCTATTTTTCCAGCGTTGAACAGCAGCAGGAACGCGCTGTCGAACAGCAGCGCCTGGTGCGCGTGGTCGTGGCCGCGCAGGATCTGGCTTTCGGCGATGCCATCACCGAACAGGGCCTGCAACTGGCGCCATGGCCCGCCGCTTCCGTGCCGCAGGGCGCGTTCCAGACCATTGCCGAAGCGCTGAAAGGCGGGCGCGTGGCGCTGCGCCCGATCGTGCGCGGCGAACCCGTGCTGGCATCGCGCGTGTCCGGCCCCGGCGGCCGGGCCACGCTTTCCGCCAATCTGCCTTCGGGCAAGCTGGCCTTTGCCATCGCCATCAACGATGTCAGCGGTGTCGGCGGCTTCGTTCGCCCCGGTGATGTGGTGGACGTGCTGCTGACCCGCAAGATCCCCGGCGAAGGCGCGGCGGAAGGCGACAAGATGACCGACATCCTGCTGGAAAGCGTGCCCGTGCTGGGCATCAACAAGGTGGGTGATGACGGCGGCGGCCAGCCGGCCCCGCAGGGCGGCCAGGCGGGCGCTGCCGGCAAGGACGGCCTGGCCGCGGCATCGCTGCGGACGGCAACGCTGGAAGTCGATCGCTTCGGCGCGCAGAAGCTGGCGCTGGCGGGGGAACTGGGCTCGCTCAGTCTGGCCCTGCGCAATGTTGCCGATCGGGTGCCGGCCGCCGCTTTCACCATGCTGCCACGCCAGCTTGGCGCGTCCAACTATGTCATTCCCGCCCGGCCGGGCGCGCCGGCTGCCGCCGTCGCCGCTGCTGCGCCGGTGCAGCCGGGCCGGCCCTCCGCCGATGCGTTCCGCCCGCGCGGCCCTTCCATGACCGTGGTGCGGGGCACGGTTGCCAGTGAATATCCGGTGCTTCGTGGCTATTGATATCAAAACGATCCTGACCGCGGCCCTGCCGCTGGCCCTTTCCCCCGTCGCCGCTTTTCCGGCGCTGGCGCAGTACGGCGGCGCATCGGCGCTGCACGGCGGCACCATGGAAATCCCCCTGAACAAAAGCCAGGTGCTGACTGTCGATCAGCCGGTCGCCCGGGCGCTGATCGGGGGAGGGGGCAAGGATGATGCGATGGTTGCCGATGTGGTGCCCATCACCAGCCGGTCGATCTATATCCTGGGCAAGAACACCGGCACCACCAGCCTGACGCTGTTCGATGCCGGCGGGCGGGTGATATCGGTGATCGATATTTCCGTCGGCCCGGATATCGCCGGGCTGGCCGACAAGCTGCGCTCGCTGGTTCCGGGGGAACCGATCGCAGTGGCCATGTCCAACGATTCGGTGGTTCTCAGCGGCACGGTCGGCAGCGCCGGCGCGGCTGATCGCGCGGCCCAGATCGCCAGATCCTTCGCCGGCGACAAGGTGATCAACCTGATCGGCGTGGGTTCCAGCCAGCAGGTGATGGTCGAAGTGCGCTTCGCCGAAGTGAACCGCTCGGCCGGCAAGGATCTCGGCATGGCTTTCGGTGGCCGGTCGGGCACTTTCGCCGGCCAGACCGGCGCGGGCACGTCGTGGAGCAAGGACGCGAATACCGGCAACAGCATATTGCAACTGGCCGAAATATCCAACTCGTTCGGCATTTTCCAGAAAGCGTTCACCATCGGCGGCATGTCGGTGACGGGGATGCTCAACGCCATGGAAAACCGCGGGCTGGCCAAGACTCTGGCCCAGCCGACGCTGATCGCCCTGTCGGGCGAAAAGGCATCGTTCCTGGCCGGCGGCGAATTTCCCGTGCCGGTCGCCCAGTCCGGCGGCGGCGGCACCGGCGGGGCCACGCCGATCACCGTGGAATTCAAGCCTTTCGGTGTCAGCCTGGCGTTCACCCCCACCGTGCTGGGTGACAGGACGATCAGCATGATCGTCGAGCCGGAAGTGAGCGCGATCGATCCCACGGCTTCGCTGACAGTCGGCAATATCAGCATTCCGGGGCTGAAAACCCGGCGCGCCTCCACTACGCTGGAACTGCGCGACGGGGAAAGCTTCGCCATCGCCGGCCTGCTGCAACAGGATTTCAAAACCACGGTCAACCAGCTTCCCCTGCTGGGATCGATCCCCATTCTGGGCACGCTGTTCCGTTCCAGCAATTTCCAGAAGGGGGAGACGGAGCTGATGATCGTCGTCACCCCGCACCTGATCGCGCCGCTGAAGCCCGAACAGGTCCACCTGCCGACCGACAGCCTGAAAGACCCGAACGCGGCCGATACCATGCTGTTGGGCCAGCCCTATCGCCCCCGGCCCCTGGAACAGAAGCCGGCCCCGGCCGTTCCTGCTCCGGCCCCGACTCCGGCCCAGCCAGCGCAGGATGATACCTATGCCTATTGATGCGATGCGCCTTGCCTTCCTGCTGGCCGCCGCGGCGGCGATCCCCGCCGGCGCGGCGGCGGCGCGTGACCGGTCGCAGCCGGCCATGGGCGGCACCATGGGCGAAGCGACCATGCGGACCATGGCGGCGCAGATCATCGATCCGTACCCCGAATACGATACCCCGGTGCCCGTCACCAGCGGCGGCCAGGCCGCCGCCGCGATCGAGCGCTATCGCACCGACAAGGTGAAGAAGCCCCAGCACCTGTCGACCACGATGGGCGCGTCCGGCGGCGGCGGCGGGGGCGGGGGCGGCGGCAAATGACCGGCGCGCGCCGAGGGAGGTAGCATGAACCTTTTTTCTTCCCCCCTTTCCACCGGCCCGGACGGCGGGCGGACGCGCCGCAGCACGCGCATCCTGGTGATTGCGGAAGCCCGCTATGGCGAGGTGCTGATGCCGGCCATGGCGGCGGCGGCGCTGCCCGGCCTGTGGTTCGAATCGCTCGACAGCAACGAAACGGTGCCCGACGCCATGCTGCGCGACGCGGCCGTGCTGGTGCTTGAAGTCCATCCCGAAAGCCCGGCCTCGATGCGCCGGCTCGGCGATGTCCGCGCGCGCCGGCCCGACCTGCCGGTGATCGCCGCGATCGAAGGCGCCAGCCCGGCGCTGGTGCGCGCGCTCGTCAGGGAAGGCATCAGCGATGTCGTGTTCCTGCCGTTCGATATTCAGGAACTGTCGCAGGCCGCGCTCGATGCCGCGGCCAGGGTGAAGGAACGCGCGGCGGCCGATCAGGGCCTTGCGCCGCTGGTTTCGGTGGTGCGCTCGGTCGGCGGCTGCGGCGCGACGACCATCGCCGTCCAGCTCGCCGCCGATCTTGCCGCCCATCACCCCGGCGACAACGGCGTGGTCATCGCCGATCTCGATCTGCAATATGGCAGCGTCCACGATTTCATGGGCACATCGACCGCCCGCGGAACCGTGATGGAACTGCTCGCCGCCGGGGACCGGCTGGACGGGGAACTGATTCAGTCGATGGTGGCCAGGGCGGATTGCGGCGTTTCCATCGTCTGCGCCCCCGATGAGATCACCCCGCTCGAATCGGTCGATGCCGCCCAACTGCTCAGGCTGGTGGAACTGCTGCGGCAGCAATTCGGCCATGTCGTGCTGGATTTCCCGCACGACTGGACCAATTGGGCGCTTTCCGCCGCCCTGGCTTCCGACATGATCGTGCTGGTCGTCGATCTTTCGGTCATCGGGCTGGGGCAGGCGCGGCGGCGGCTCGAACTGTTCCGCTCGATCGGGATCGACAGCAGCGCGATCGAAATCGTCGTCAACCGCGCGGAAAAGCGCCTGTTCGGGTCGATCAACCCGAAAGACGTGGCCGATGCGCTGGGCTGTTCCATTCTCGGCAGCGTCGCGCTGGAAGCGCCGCTTGTCAGCACGGCCCAGAACCAGGGCCGCCTGGTCGGCGAAGTGCGCGAAAAGAGCCGGTTCTGCAAGGATATCGCGCAGCTCGGCAGCCTTGTGCGCGAGCGCCTGCGGGCGAGGTGCGGCTGACCATGTGGAAGTTGCAGCGCCCTGCGAATACCGGGGCAGGCCCCGCCGCGGGCAAGCCCGCGCCTGCTCCCGCGCCGGCCGGGGCAGGCAGGGCACCGGCGGGCGCAGCATCGGCCGAACAGGCGCGCGCGCGTGAGGCGAACGACCGGATGCTGGCGCTGAAAGTGAAGATCCACCAGCAATTGCTGGACCGGATCAACCTCGCCGCGCTGGAAAAGATGACGCGTGAGCAGATCGCGGCCGAAACGTCCGAACTGATCACCGAGATTCTCGACGACAGCGGCGAGGCGATCAATCGCGGCGAGCGCATGGAACTGTCCAACGACGTGCTCGACGAATTGCTCGGGCTCGGTCCGCTGGAGCCGCTGCTCAAGGACGAATCGATCACCGATATCCTGGTGAACGGCTGCAATTCGGTGTTCGTCGAGCGTCACGGCCTGCTGGAAAAGGCGGCCACCCGGTTTCAGGACGAGCGCCACCTGCTGCGCATCATCCAGAAGATCGTCAGCGCGATCGGCCGGCGAGTCGATGAATCCTCGCCTTTCGTCGATGCCCGCCTGGCCGACGGCTCGCGCGTCAACGCGATCGTGCCGCCGCTGGCGATCGACGGTTCGCTGCTGTCGATCCGCAAATTCTCCAAGCGCCCGATCAGCATGGACCGCATGATCGAGCTGGGCACCATATCCGAGAAAATGGCGCCGCTGCTTCAGGCCGCGGTCAAGGCGCGGCGCAACATCATCATTTCGGGCGGCACCGGATCGGGCAAGACCACGCTGCTGAACGCCCTGTCCTCCTATATCGACGGCCGCGAGCGCATCGTGACGATCGAGGATTCGGCCGAGCTGCAATTGCAGCAGGATCACGTCGCGCGGCTGGAAACACGCCCGCCGAACATCGAGGGCAAGGGCGAAGTGACCCAGCGCGACCTCGTCAAGAACGCCCTGCGTATGCGCCCGGACCGCATCATCCTGGGCGAGTGCCGCGGCGGCGAGACTTTCGACATGCTCCAGGCCATGAACACCGGGCACGACGGCTCGATGACCACCGTTCACGCCAATACCCCGCGCGACGCGATATCGCGCATCGAGCAGATGATCGGCATGAGCGGTATCGATATGCCCACCGCCTCGGCCCGCTCGCAAATCGCCTCGGCGGTGGACGTGGTCATCCAGGTCGGCCGCCTCAGCGACGGCAAGCGCAAGGTGGTTTCGTTTTCCGAAGTCGTCGGAATGGAAGGCGACGTGGTCACCATGCAGGAAATCTTCCGCTTCCGCACGACCGGCCGCGACGAGGACGGCAACGTGCTCGGCCAGTTCGAGGCGCTGGGCATCCGGCCCAAGTTCATGCCCGAACTCGAAGCGCGGGGCATCCATCTCGACCCCGAGATCTTCCGGCCCACGCTGAATGTCGGGCAGTCATGATCGCCCTGCTGGTCAGGGCCGCGGCCATGGTCGCGATTTTCGGGTCGATTTTCGTCCTGTCGCAACTGTTCGTCAGCCTCGTCTGGGACAAGCGGGCAGAGCGCAAGGCGGTCAACCGCCGGCTGAAGCTGCTGCGCTCGGGGCTCGATCACGACGCGGTTTCCGTGATGCTGCTCAAGAACGCGCCGCCGATGCTCGGCACGCAGGCGGGTCTGTTCGAGCGGCTGCGGGTGCGCTTCATCCGCATGACGATGATCGCGGCGGTCCCGGTCGAGGCACGCCTGCTGGCGCTGGGCGCGGTGCTGGCGTTCTTCGGGATCAGCCTGGCGATCGTGGTGCTGGCCCTGCTGGCGAATGCCACGATCGGCATGGGCCTGCTGCTGATCGTTCCGGCCGTGGCGGCGGCGCTGTCGTTCGGCGTTCCGCTGATCGTCCTGAACAACCTGGCGGAAAAGCGGCGGAAGAAAATGGAAGGGCAGTTTCCGGTCGCGCTGGACGTATTCACGCGTTCGCTGCGGGCGGGCCATCCCGTCGCTTCGGCGATCCAGCTCGTTACCGAGGAAATGACCGATCCGATCGGCAGCGAGTTCGGGCTGGTGTCGGACGAGATCGCCTATGGCGCCAATCTTCCCGACGCGCTTTCCGCCATGGCGGAGCGCTGGGATCTTGAGGATATGCGGCTGTTCGTCGTTTCGATCTCGGTGCAGACCGAGACGGGCGGCAATCTTTCGGAAATTCTGGAAAACCTCTCGCGCGTGATTCGCGACCGTGCGAGCATGCTGATGATGGTGCGGGCGCTGAGTTCGGAAGGGCGGATGACGGGCACGCTGCTCACGGCGCTGCCCGTGCTTGCCTTTGCGGCGCTGTTCCTGTCCAACCCGGCCTTTTTTCTCGATGTCGCGAACGATCCGATTTTCATGATCGGCTTTCCCGGCCTGCTGCTGCTCTACACGATCGGTTTCATTTCGATCCGCCGGATGGTGGATATCAAGGTCTGAGATGATAGACATTATTTTGGCAAGTGCGCTCGCCAGGCTGGTGCTGCTGATCGTCCTGTTCATGCTGGTGGTCGGGGCGGTGGTTCTCGTGTCTTCCATTCTGTCCCGCCGGGCAGTGATTCGCAGCCAGTTGCGGGCGATCGCGAAAAGTGGGGCGGCGTTCGGGACCGAGGAAACGCTTCGCGGGCGCCGTGACGATCACTGGGGCCGCCTTGCCGATCGCATCGAGCGCGCCGGCCTGAGTCTCAGCGATACCAATTCGGGCGCCCTGAAGCAGAAGATGATCGCGGCCGGCTTCGAATCTCCTTCGGCCCCGCGCCTTTACATACTCGTCCGCATGATTCTTATCATCATACTGCCGTTGCTGTTCGTCGGGTTCACCATTGTCGGCAACCTGGAATTGTCCCTTTTCAAGCTCTATTTCGGCGGTTCATTCTTTGCGCTGATGGGGCTTTACGGTCCGTCGCTGGTCGTCCAGGCGAAGATCGATCGGCGGCGCGAGGCGATCGTCAACGGTTTTCCGGACGCATTGGACCTCATGCTGGTTTGCGTCGAATCCGGGCTGGGTCTTGAGGCGGCGCTCGACCGGGTCGGGCGCGAACTCGTGTTCTCCCATCCTCTGATCGCGAAGATGCTGACCACCACGACGCTGCAATTGCGGGCAGGCGCATCGCGCGAGAGCGCATTGCGGGGCATGGCCGGCTCTGCGGGCGTGGAAGAAGTCGGATCATTCACGACGCTGCTTATCCAGTCGGACAAGCTGGGATCGAGCATTGCCGCCACGCTTCGGGTCTATGCCGCAGAAATGCGTGAAAAAAGGCGGATGCGGGCCGAAGAGAAAGCGCATCGCATTCCCGTGCTGATTTCGATACCGCTCGTGACCTGCATGTTGCCTGTCATGATCGGCGTCCTGATGCTGCCGGCGGCCATTCGGGTGGTCCGCTCGCTTTTGCCTGTCATGCAAGGAGGTTGAGATGCCCAGGGTGTTTGGGGTTGTTCTGAAGACAGGTCATCCTGTCCTGCTTCCGTTGGCTTCGCTTTCCCTGCTCGGATGCCAGTCCACGCATAGCGGGCGTTTGTCGGCAGGCGATGCTCCTGAACCGGCGCAAGCGGCGGCGGCACAGCAGGCGGCCATGTCGGCAACGGATGCCGGGCGTGCAGCTCTCGATGCCGGTCGGCCGGAAACGGCGATCGACAGATTCCGCGAGGCGCTCGACACCGGCGAGCCCAGGGCGCCGGCGCTGAATGGCATGGCAGTCGCCTATGCGCGGACGGGACAGCGCGATCTGGCGAAGAATTATTTCGAAGAGGCGATCCAGGAAGACCCTCTCGATCCGCGCTACAAGGCAAATCTTGCGGCATTGTCGGCCTCGCCGGAGGCTTCCGGCCAGCGCCGGGACGGTGATGCCGGCATCGGCTTTTCCGACAATGCGGCGCGCGTGCCGGCCGGCGATGCGGATGTCGCGGGCGGACAGGAGCAACCCGGCCGGTTGCGGCGCCTTTCCGCCCACGAGTTTTATATCGCCACGGTTCCCGCATATCGGGATTGGGCGGCCCGGGGTGAACGAATGGCAATAGTCACGCAACAGGCGCGTGATGCCGATGTGGCCATGCAGCGGATGGCATTTGCATTTGCGAACATGCCCTCGGGCAACCCGCTGGAGCCGTCGGACCGGGCGAACGCGGCACCCGTTCCTGCCAGCCGGGCACCGGCCAGGCTTGCGGCGCGGCCGGTGCCGATGCCTGCGCCGTCTCCGAGGGGCACGGGGGCCGGGTGGCAAATCCAGCTTGGCGCCTTTTCCGGGGAAAGGGGCGCGCGTGATGTCTGGGCTCATCTGAGGAGGCATGTCGCGCTTTCGGGCTTCGCGCCGGCCTATGTGAAATTCGATCGGGGGACTCGCCTTCGCACAGGCCCTTTCACCAGCCGGGCAAAGGCCAGTGATGCCTGTGCGGCGCTGCGATCGCTGGCCAGGGCCGGTTGTTTCGTCGTGCCCGCCGGAGAGCGCCTCGCGGTCGCCAGGACAGGGCGCGAGACATGAGCGGAAGCCATGTCATGACATTGCCTCTCGTATTCCAGGCGTTGCTGCTCGCGGCAGCTCTCGTCGCAAGCTGGAGCGATGCTTTCAGGCGCCGGATTCCGAACTGGCTGTGTCTGGTGACGGCACTCGCAGGGCTGTCCTTTGCCGCTCTCTCGGGAGGGGCGTGGGCCCTGGGAAGCCATGCGCTGCATGCGTCAATCGCCCTGGTCGCGGGCATGATCCTTTTCGCGCTCGGCGGCATTGGCGGCGGGGATGCCAAATTCTATACCGCCGTGGCCACATGGTTCGCGCTCGCACAGGCAATCCTGCTGCTGCTGGCGGTCTCCCTCAGCGGCCTTGTGATCTTCATCGTGTGGTTCGTGTATCGTCGGGCCGCAGGCAAGCCGATCAGGTGGTCTAGCCGTGATCCTGGCGATGGCCTGCCCTATGGCATCCCGATCGCCCTTGGCACACTCGTCGCTTACTGGGTTGCGCTATAGCTTGTGCGGTGCGGCCCGGTCCGTCGCCCGGGCTATCTCCATGTGTTGCCCTCCATGTGTTGCCTGAATGCCACACGTAATCTCAATCGGGATCATGACCCTTGCGAGCCTTCCCCCCCCCCCCCTAAAGGGCGTCCTCCAATGGAGGAATGAATGAAGAAGGTTGCTCTTATTACCACTGCCGCCGCTGCTCTTGCGGCCACCCCCGTTCTCGCGAAGGACACCGAAGCCTATGCCGGCCCGATCTTCGGTTGGGATCACGTTCGCATCAGCACTGATGGCGGCTCTGACAGCCGTGATGGCTTCGTCTATGGCGGCGTGATCGGCGTCCAGACGAAAATCGGCGGCGCCGGCGTTGTCGGTCTCGAAGGTGAAATCACCGGCTCGAGCGCCAAGGAGCGTGTGGAGTTCACCGATGGGACTTTCATGGAACTCAAGGCTGGACGCGACCTGTTCATCGGTGCCCGCGCCGGCGTCATGGTCACGGAGACGACCCAGCTTTACGCCAAGGCCGGCTACACCAATGCCCGCTTCACGTACAGGGAGGGGGTTATCGATGGTGTTTCCGCTTCTATCGGCAATAACTTTGGCGGCTATCGCATCGGTGCCGGCGTCGAGCAGACCGTCAGCGAGCGTATCCGCCTCCGCGGCGAATATCGCTTCTCCGACTACGGCAACCTGACCTATGCCGGCTACGATCTCGGCGCGAGCGGCCAGCGTCATCAGATTCTGGTTGGCGCTACCTACGCCTTCTGATCCTGAGAGATATCCGGGGGCTGTTTCAGTCCCCGGATATCAGCTAGACTGCCGCTATGAGCGAAAATATTGAAAACCTGATTCTCGAGCACCTGAAGCGGTTCCAGTCCGGACAGGAGCGCATTGAACGGGAGTTGAAGGAGATCAAAACCCGCGTCGGCAACATCGAGGCGGGTCAGGCCACCGTCATTCAGCATCTCGGCCATCTCGCAGCGGCTGATGCAACGCAGCAGCTTGGAATCGACAACCTGAACGATCGGGTCGAGCGCATAGAGCGCCGGCTTGAAATCAATGGTTAGGTCAGCGTTCCGCCCCTGATTCCCAACTGCCTGTCCGAACGGGTTATCTGCCTTCTGTCGAGCGTGCCGTCCGTTTCCACGGCGGCAGCGGTGATGAACGTGCGCTGCCCGATCGCTTTCCGGTTCAGCGGTTCGAGCGCTGCCCGGACGAGGGCCGGCATCCTCGAAATCCCCCCTCGATTTCCAGAAGCGATACGGGAGCAACACGCCGGCCTCCTCGCCATGGCGAAGGCGATTTGCAGCTTTCCCGGCGAAAACACCGGGCGCCGCTTGGCAATCCCCCGGCCAATATCTAATAACCCGCCATGGCTGGTGAGGTACTCGACAATCAGGGGCGCGGTGAAGCCGGGTGGCGCTGGCCCGCGATCCATCCCGAAGGGCGCAAGTTCGCGGCGATCGCGGCGGTTCTGTGCATCGTCTTTGCCGCCCTGGCCTGGGAGACGGTCGCCTGGCCGATGGGCGCGCTCGTGCTCTGCATCCTCGCCTTCTTCCGCGATCCGCAGCGGGTGACGCCGCAGGGCGACCGCCATGTCGTCTCGCCGGCCGACGGGCTGGTGACGCTGATCCAGAAAGTTCCGCCGCCGCGCGAACTGGCGATCGATGACGGCAGCGGCACGGTGCGGCTGGGCGAGGCGCCGGTGACGCGCATATCAATTTTCATGAGCGTGTTCGATGTTCACATCAATCGCGCGCCGGTGGGCGGGATTGTGCGGCGTGTGGTCTATATCCCCGGCCGCTTCGTCAACGCCGATCTCGACAAGGCGAGCGAGGAGAACGAGCGCCAGCATCTGTTGATCGAGCGCGGCGACGGCGTGGCGATCGGCTTCACCCAGATCGCGGGGCTGGTGGCGCGGCGCATCGTGCCCTTCGTCAAGCCCGGCGACATGCTCGCCTGCGGCCAGCGCGTCGGCCTGATCCGCTTCGGCAGCCGGGTCGATGTCTATCTGCCCGAGGGAACCGAGCCCGATGTGATCCTGGGGCAGAAGGTCATTGCCGGCGAAACCGTGCTGGCCGAAGTGGGCGGGCAGGGCCTGCTCGAAGGGGTCCGCCAGTGAGCGAGGAGCCCGAAGGGCCTGCGCAGGGCCGGCTGTCCGGCGGCCGATTGCCCGGTGGCCGATTGCCTGGTGGACTGACGCTGCGGGCGATGGTTCCCAATGCGATTACCGCCGCTGCATTGTGCGTCGGGCTTACCGGCATCCGCTTTGCGATTGCCGGCGATTTCGAGAAATCGGTGCAGGCGATCATCCTCGCCGGGCTGCTCGACGGCATCGACGGCCGGGCGGCACGGCTGCTGAAGGCGCAGTCGCGCTTCGGTGCCGAGCTTGATTCGCTGGCCGATTCGATTTCCTTCGGCGTTGCGCCGGCCCTGATCATCTATCTCTGGACGCTGCAATCGCTGCCGCGGCTCGGCTGGTTCGCGGCGCTGGCCTTCGCCATCTGCTGTGTGCTGCGTCTCGCGCGGTTCAACGCACGGCTCGACACGGACGATCAGCCGCACAAGTCGGCCGGCTTCCTCACCGGCGTTCCCGCGCCCGTCGGGGCGGGGCTGGCCTTCCTGCCGATGTACCTGTGGATCGCCAGCGGCCGCAACGAGATGTTCGCGGCGCCGCTGCCGGTCGGCCTGTGGACGACGCTGATCGCTTTCCTGATGATATCGAGCGTGCCGACACTGAGCTGGGCCAAGCTGCGGCCACGGCGAAGCATAAGGCTTGAACTGATCGCAGTCACCGGGCTGATCGTCGCGGCATTGCTGACCGAACCCTGGCCGACGCTGGTGGCGCTTTCGGTCGGTTATCTGGCGCTTATCCCCGTTGGCCTTGCCGGCTATGCGCGGATCAGGCGGCAGCGGGGAGGGCGGCCTGCCGTGCAGGGCGGTCCGCATGACGCAGGGCCGCTGCCCTGAAGGCGGGGCGGAGCACGGTTGCGGCCGGGCGTATCTGCACCTCGCTGATGCGCACCTGTACTTCGCGCCATTCGCCGCATCGTGCCAGTTCGGCCGGAATCGCGCGGCTTGCCGTGCCATAGCGGCGCCAGCTCATTCCGATGGCCGTCGCGGCCAGCAGGCCCGAAGCGATGAAGAATGTGGTGAGCAGGACTGCCGCCATCTCGAATCCCTTTGCTTTTGGCCAACCCTGTGGGTGCAGGGTGGAAAACGTGTGGAAAACCGCGGGAGAAGCGGTTAGCTTTCGTATGACGCATGTATGTTCATGTTTTGTTCGCAAGTCAACCGGATTCGTTGTGGCAGGCGTCACGCTCCGTATTGGCTGGAATAATATCATGTAATTCAAAGGGGTGGTTCGTCCGGTCGGTGCGGCCGGGCCAGCCTTGCGGATGGTCGATCCGCCGGAAGCAAGTTCCCCGCCGGTGATTCGGCCCGCGTCGCAGTGAATCGGGCAGCGAATCGGGAAGCGGCGAATTGAGGGCTGGATTTCCACGCGCAACCGGACTAAGGGCGCGGCTTCCGCGGGGCGGCGTCCATTCCGGGTGCCGGGCCTTGCGGGAAATTCACATGGGAAGCGCCCATACCGGTGCCGCAGCAGGCTGATCTGCACGGTTCCAGCTTTCCAGAGGCCTAACCGGAAAGGAATTATCCTATGGCGGCTCCTACCGTCAGCATGCACCAATTGATCGAGGCCGGCGCGCATTTCGGCCATCAGACCCACCGCTGGAACCCGCGGATGAAGCCGTATATCTTCGGCGCCCGCAACGGTGTGCACATCCTCGACCTGTCGCAGACCGTGCCGCTGATGGCGCGTGCGCTCGACTTCATCTCGGCAACCGTCCAGGCCGGCGGCAAGGTGCTTTTCGTCGGCACCAAGCGCCAGGCGCAGCAGCCGATTGCCGAAGGTGCCAAGGCGTGCGGCCAGCACTTCGTCAACCACCGCTGGCTGGGCGGCATGCTCACCAACTGGAAAACGATCTCGCAGTCGATCAAGCGGCTCAAGAGCCTTGAGGAACAGCTTTCGGGCGACACCGCCGGCCTCACCAAGAAGGAAGTGCTGCAACTCACCCGCGAGCGTGACAAGCTCGAGCTTTCGCTTGGCGGCATCCGCGACATGGGCGGCATTCCCGACGTGATGTTCGTGATCGATGCCAACAAGGAAGAACTGGCGATCAAGGAAGCCAATGTGCTCGGCATTCCCGTTGTCGCCATTCTCGATTCGAACGTATCGCCCGACGGCATCTCCTTCCCGATCCCGGCGAACGATGACGCCAGCCGTGCCATCCGCCTCTATTGCGAGACGGTGAGCCGGGCGGCGACTCGCGGCCGGCATGAGGGCGTGGTCGATTCGGGCGCCGATATCGGCGCCATGGACGAGCCGCTGCCCGAAGCGACGCAGGCCGAGGTGGCGCCGGCTGAAGCAGCCGCCGAAGCCTGATCGGCCCGGCCCCGTGAACCGGGGCTGTCATGAAATCGTCGCGTGCCGGGCCGATGGGGCCGGGCGCGTACCGAGCATTACCAACAGAGGATATGCACAATGGCCTATACCGCCGTTGACGTGAAGAACCTGCGTGAGCGCACCGGCGCCGGCATGATGGACTGCAAGAAGGCTCTCGACGAGAGCGGAGGCGATTTTGAAGCCGCGGTGGACAGCCTGCGCGCGAAAGGGCTTGCCGCTGCCGCCAAGAAGTCCAGCCGCACCGCGGCCGAGGGCCTTGTCGGCGTTGCCGTCAACGGCACCCGCGGCGTTGCCGTCGAGGTGAACTCCGAAACCGATTTCGTCGCCAAGAACGACCAGTTTCAGGACTTCGTGCGCAAGACCACCGAAGTCGCGCTCGGCGCGGCCTCGGACGATATCGAGGCGCTGAAGGGGGCCGCCTATCCGGGCGGCGGCACCGTTGGCGACACCCTGACCAACAACGTCGCGACGATCGGTGAGAACCAGCAGATCCGCCGCATGAAGACCGTGGCGGTGTCGAACGGCCTCGTCGTGCCCTATATGCACAACGCCGCCGTGCCGAACCTCGGCAAGATCGGCGTGCTGGTCGCTCTCGAGAGCGAGGCGGGCGCCGATGTGCTCGAACCGCTCGGCAAGCAGATCGCGATGCACATCGCCGCGGCTTTCCCGCAGGCGCTGAATGCCGAGAACCTCGATGCCGAACTGATCGCCCGCGAGCGCAAGATCGCAGCCGAGAAGGCCGCCGAGAGCGGCAAGCCGGCCGACGTTCAGGCCAGAATGGTCGACGGCGCGGTGGCCAAATTCGCCAAGGACAACGCGCTGCTCTCGCAGGTCTTCGTCATGGACAACAAAACGCCGGTCGCGCAGGTCGTCGAGCAGGCGGGCAAGGCCGCGGGCACGAAGATCGTGCTCAGGGACTATGTCCGTTTCCAGCTCGGCGAGGGCATCGAGAAGAAGGAAACCGACTTCGCGGCCGAAGTCGCCGCGGCAGCCGGTCTGAACTGATCACTCTGCGCCCCACGGGGTAATCGGGCAGTCTGGGCGAGGTACAACCTGAGGTTGTGCCTCGCCTTGCTTTTGGAACATACTATTCTTGGGGTTGCCGAAATCCGGGTGAGGACGGGGGGATGCGGAAATATTGCGTGTTGGCACTGGTGATGATGATCGGCGCTTGTGGACAGAGCGCTGAACCAACGGCCGACTACAAAAACCTCGACATGCGAGAGGCAGCGCACAAGTTTTTCGAGCGTGGCGTGTTCAAGGATGGCCTGTGGACGGTGAATGTGCGCATCGACAGTGCATCGGTAGGTGCTTTGCCTGACGACAGCCCGGACACCAGGCTACTGCTGCGGGTCGTCAATGAACGCCTCGCCTCGAAACCCGGTCGTGAGGCGAGGTTCTGTCTGCGCGAGGGCCGTATCGACACAAATGCCGCGCCGGGATTTTCAGAAAACTGCCGGTATGACACCCTTCATTTTGATGAAGCCGGCGGCGGCAGCAGCACGACGACATGCGCAAAATCCGAAACGATGGAGGCAAGCACCGGCAAAACCACCTTCACAGTAGCCGACGGTGAAATCCGGATGGTCATGCACCAGGATACGATGACCGACCTTGGCGGCTCAACCAAGCTGCGCCCACGCACTGCGGTAATAACCTCGGAGTGGAAATATGCCGGTGATTGCCCTCCCGGCTCAGAAAGCTCAACCAAGCCGTAGGCAACTTGGGTGTTTGGGCTTTTCCTCAGCTCTCGGCTTGGCATACCCATGCCGCCGGTCTAAGGCCCGGCGACTACCTGAGAGCGATGTGCCACATGAGTTCCCCGCGCTACAAACGAATCCTGCTCAAGCTTTCGGGCGAGGTGCTGATGGGCAATCAGCAGTTCGGCATCGATCCCGATTTCGTCGCCGAGCTGGCCCGTGAAGTAAGGGACGCCAGGGACACGGGGCTCGAAATCTGTCTGGTCATCGGCGGCGGCAATATCTTTCGCGGCATGGCCGGGGCGGCCAGGGGCATGGACCGGGCCCAGGCCGATTACATGGGCATGCTGGCGACGGTGATGAACGCGCTGGCGATGCAGAACGCGCTTGAGCAGCTCGGTGTTCACACCCGCGTCCAGTCGGCGGTCCAGATGGACACGGTCTGCGAGCCTGTGATCCGCCGCCGTGCCGAACGGCATCTGGAGAAAGGCAGGGTGGTGATCTTCGCCGCTGGTGTCGGCAGCCCCTATTTCACCACCGACAGCGGCGCCGCGCTGCGCGCCGCCGAGATGAAGTGCGACGTGCTGCTGAAAGGCACCAGCGTCGATGGCGTTTACGATGCGGACCCCAAGGCCAATTCGCAGGCAAAACGCTATGAAACTGTCGATTACGACACGGTCCTGGCAGAAAACCTCAAGGTAATGGACGCCTCGGCCGTGGCATTGTGCCGCGACAACAACATTCCGATCGTCGTGTTCTCGATCCGCGAAAAGGGCAACCTTGCCAGGGTGCTTGCGGGCGGGGGCGTCAAGACGATCGTGCAGAAAGGAGCCTGAGCCATGGCCAAGTACGACAAGGCGGATCTGGAACGCCGCATGAAGGGCGCTGTCGAATCGCTCAGGCACGATCTTTCCGGCTTGCGCACCGGGCGTGCGAACACCGCGCTGCTCGAGCCGATCACCGTCGAGGTCTATGGCTCGCACATGCCGATCACCCAGGTCGCGACGATCTCGGCGCCCGAGCCGCGGCTGCTGTCGGTGCAGGTGTGGGACAAGTCGAACGTCGGCCCGGTCGAAAAGGCGATCCGCTCCGCGGGGCTCGGGCTCAATCCGATCAACGACGGCAACAACATCCGCCTGCCGATCCCGGACCTTACCGAAGAACGTCGCAAGGAACTGGCCAAGCTGGCGCACCAGTATGCCGAAAAGGCGCGCATCGCGATCCGCAATGTCCGCCGCGACGGCATGGATGCGCTCAAGACCGACGAAAACAAAAAGGAAATCTCCGAGGACGAGCGCAAGCGGGCGGAAACCGATGTGCAGAAGCTGACCGACGAGCAGATCAGGGCGGCCGATGAAGTGGCGGCACAGAAGGAAAAGGAAATCCTCGGCAAGTGAGGTCTTTCACCGGACTCTCCGAACGGGAGGGGCGCGGGGGATGAGCCAGGCCCGCCACGTCGCGATCATCATGGACGGCAACGGGCGCTGGGCGAGACAGCGCCATCTGCCGCGCATCGTCGGCCACCAGCGCGGAGTCGAGGCGGTGCGCCGGCTGGTCAGGGCGGCGCGGGCCATGGGGCTTGAGGCGCTGACGCTCTACGCTTTCTCCACCGAGAACTGGCGGCGGCCCGAGGACGAGGTTTCGGCGCTGATGAGCCTGCTCAAGCGTTTCATTCTCAGCGATCTCGACGAATTCGTGGCCGACAACGTCCGGCTGAAGATCATCGGCGATTATCGGGCCTTGCCGGCCGATGTGGTCGGGCTGATCGAGGAGGCGCTGGCGCGCACGGCGCGGAACACAGGTTCGATTCTGGCGGTGGCGCTCAATTACGGTGCGCAGGACGAGATCGCCCGCGCCGCAGCCAGGGCGGCGGAAAAGGGCGCGATTACGCCCGAAACGATCGGGGCGGAACTCGACACCGCCGATCTGCCGCCGCTCGACCTGCTTATCCGCACTTCGGGCGAGGTGCGCCTGTCGAATTTCCTGCTCTGGCAGGCGGCCTATGCCGAACTGTGGTTCACCGACGTGCTCTGGCCGGATTTCACGCCGGCGCATCTGGAAGAGGCGCTTGCCGCCTTCGCCCGGAGGGAGCGGCGCTATGGCGGGCGCTGAAGCGCAGGTGCGGAAATCCGACCTTGGCGTGCGAACCGTTTCGGCGGCAGTCATGCTGGCGGTTGCGGGGGCCGCGCTCCGGCTCGGCGGCTGGCCGTGGACCGCTTTCGTCGCGCTCGTCGCTGCGGGCGTGTTGTGGGAATGGCTGGTGCTGGTGCGCGGTGTCGCGCGATCGCCCGTCGCGCGCGGGCTGTGGAACGCCGGCGGGATCGTCTATGTGGGCCTCGCGGCCTTCATGCTGATCCTGCTGCGTTTCGGCGCGAGGGGGAGCGGCGAACTGATGACGATCATCGCGGCAGTGATCGCGACCGATATCTTCGCCTATTTTTCCGGCCGGACCTTCGGCGGCCCCAGAATCGCGCCGGGGATCAGCCCGTCGAAGACCTGGGCGGGGCTGATCGGCGGCATGGCGGGGGCCGGCGCGCTGATGGTGCTGGTGTCCTACAGCCGGTATCGGTCCGACCAGGACTGGTTTGCGGCGCAGGGTGCCGATGCCGTGCTGCACGGGCCGATCACGTTCGAATGGTTGCCGGCTCTGGCTGTCGGGGCAGGGATCGCTGTCGTCGCGCAGACGGGGGATTTCTTCGAAAGCTGGATGAAACGGAAAGCCGGGGTGAAGGATTCCGGCCGCCTCATTCCGGGGCACGGCGGGCTTTTCGACAGGGTTGATGGCTTGCTGGCCGTCCTTTTCGTCTTCGGAGGCTTAATGCTGGCCGGATTGGTGGTATAGAGCGCCCCGTGCGTAGTATCTCCATCCTCGGCGCGACCGGCTCGATCGGCGCTTCCACGCTCGATCTGATCCGTCGCGATCGCGGCCGCTGGCAGGTCACAGCGTTGACTGCCAACGGCAATATCGCCGAACTGGCGCGTCTCGCGCGCGAGTTTTCCGCGCAAGTCGCGGTGACTGCCGACGAGGCCAGGCTGCCCGAACTGCGCGAGGCGCTTGCCGGCAGCGGCATCGAGGCGGCGGCCGGTGTCGATGCGCTGGTCGAGGCTGCGGCGCGCCCTGCCGATCTCACGATCGCCGCGATCGTCGGCTGTGCGGGCCTTGCGCCGACGATGGCTGCGATCGAGCGCGGCGGCACGATCGGCCTTGCCAACAAGGAAGCGCTGGTTTCGGCGGGCGATGTCATGCTCGGAGCCGTTGCCCGTTCCGGCGCGACGCTGCTGCCGGTGGATTCCGAGCATAATGCGATTTTCCAGTGCCTTGCCGGGAACGATTCCGCCCATGTCCGCATGATCACGCTGACTGCCAGCGGCGGCCCGTTCCGCGACTGGCCGCAGGAACGGCTCGTCACGGCGACGCCGGCGCAGGCGGTCAGGCATCCCAACTGGAACATGGGCGCCAAGATCAGCGTCGATTCGGCCACGATGTTCAACAAGGGGCTTGAACTGATCGAGGCCTGGCACCTGTTTCAGGTGGGGCTCGACCGGCTGCGCATCCTGGTCCACCCGCAGTCGATCGTGCATTCGATGGTTGAATATCGCGACGGTTCGACACTGGCGCAGCTCGGGCCGTCGGACATGCGGGTGCCGCTTGCCTCGGTGCTTGCCTGGCCGGAACGGATGGACACGCCTTGCGATCCGCTGGATCTTGCCGCGATCGGCGAGTTGAGCTTTCGCATGCCCGACGAAGCCCGCTTTCCGGCGACCCGGCTTGCGCGGCAGGCGGCTGAGGCGGGCGGGGCGATGCCGGCGGTGCTGAACGCGGCCAACGAGGTCGCGGTCGCCGCTTTCCTTGCCGGTCAGATCGGGTTCACCCGCATTGCCGCACACGTCGAGGATGTTCTTTCGCGCTATGCACCGCCCGCACCGGACTGCCTTGCGGATGTCGTTGCGGTCGATGCCGAAGCGCGTCATCGTGCCCTGGCGCTGATGGAGCCTGCCTGACGTGACCGCTTCCCCCTCGATCCTGCTGACTCTGGCCGCTTTCGCTCTGATGCTGGGGCCGCTCGTGCTGGTGCATGAACTGGGCCATTATCTTGTCGGCCGGCTGTTCGGGGTGAAGGCTGATGCTTTCTCGATCGGCTTCGGCAAGGAGATCGTGGGCTGGACCGATCGCCGCGGCACCCGCTGGAAGCTTTCGGCGCTGCCGCTGGGCGGCTATGTCCAGTTCGCCGGTGACATGAACGCGGCGAGCATGCCCGATGTCCATGCGGCCGACGGCCTCGATCCCGAGGAACGGGCGCGGCTTTTCCAGTCCAGGCCGCTGTGGCAGCGCAGTCTGGTCGTGGCGGCGGGGCCGGTGACGAATCTGCTGTTCGCCGTCGCGATATTCGCGGCTTTCAATTTCGCCTATGGCCAGTTGGTCGCTACGCCGGAAATCACGCGGTTCGAGGCGGGGTCGCCGGCGAAGGCGGCCGGCATGCTGATCGGTGACAGGATCGTCGCCATCGACGGCAATCGAATCGACAGCTTTACCGATATTCCCGAATATATCCTGCCCTATCCGGGACGGACAGTGACGATCACCGTCAGGCGCGAAGGCCGCGTGCTTGAGCTGCCGGTCCGCATCCGCGAGGAAGTGGAACAGGACAGGTTCGGCAACAAGGCGCGGATCGGCCGCATCGGCATCAGGCCCGGACGCGGGGAAATCGTGCCCGTCGGCCCCATCGCGGCGACCCGGCTGGCCATTGACCAGACCGCCGGCATCATTCGCATGACCTTTGCCGGAGTCGGCCAGATTCTCACGGGCGAACGCTCGGTTCGGGAACTGGGCGGGCCGGTCAAGATCGCCAGGTATTCGGGCGAGCAATTGAGCCTTGGATGGCTGCAATTCGTGAACTTTGCGGCCCTGATCTCGATTAACTTGGCATTCATCAATCTCCTGCCAATTCCCGCTCTCGACGGCGGGCACCTGGCTTTCTACGCGGCGGAAGCGGTGCGTCGAAGGCCGCTCGGACTTCGCAGTCAGGAATGGGCGTTCCGCACGGGACTGGCGCTGGTGCTGGCCCTCATGCTGTTCGTCACGATCAATGATCTGGCGATGCTGCCGTTTTTCGGTGGCTAACCGGTGGAGAATTTGTAACGGACGGGCCTCTGGCGGACTGATTGCTTGATTGGCTGGACGCCATCGGGCACAGGGCGGCGATTGTCCGTGAGAGCGGCAGGAACGACACCGGACAGGTGGAGGACTTGCCATTTGCTCAAGCTGGTACGGGAACTGCCGTGTCGATGATGGGAATGAAAATGGTTCGCAGCCTTGACTATCGCCGTGCCTCCAGTCTGGCTGCGGCGCTCCTGGGAACCACGATCCTCACCGGGCAGATCGCCTGTGCGCAGGCGGCGAACGAGGCGGGCCAGCATGCGGACGCCCCGACTTCCGTGGCGGCGGAGACGCAGATCAGGGCGTTGAGCGTCGTCGGCGCGCAGCGGCTCGAACCCGACACGATCCTGTCCTATGTCACGATGCGCGTCGGCCAGCCCTATACCCAGGCCGCTGCCGACCAGGCGCTCAAGGATCTTTTCGCCACGGAACTTTTCGCCGATGCGCAAGTGCGCAACGACAATGGCAACGTCGTCATCCAGGTGAAAGAGAACCCGGTCGTCAACCGTATCGTCCTCGAAGGCAACAAGCGCATCAAGGATGAAAAGATCCTGCCGGAGATCAAGGTCGCGCCGCGCCAGATCTTCACGCGCTCCAAGGTCCGCGCCGACGTTGCCCGTATCATCGAGCTGTACAAGCGCCAGGGCCGTTTCGCCGCCACGGTCGAGCCGAAGATGGTGATGCTCGAGCAGAACCGCGTCGACATCGTTTTCGAGATCACCGAGGGGCCGAAGTCCAAGGTCCGCCAGATCAACATCATCGGCAACGAGAAGTTTTCCGCTGGGGATCTGCGCGGCGAGATGGTGACCAAGCAGGCGCGCTTCACCCGCCTGTTCAGTTCGGGCACCAGCTATGATCCCGACCGCATGGCCTTCGACCAGCAGAAGCTGCGGCAGTTCTACCTGACTCACGGCTATGCCGATTTCCGCGTGGTTTCGGCGGTTGCCGAGCTTACGCCGGACAAGCGGGATTTCATCCTCACTTACGTCGTGGAGGAAGGCCAGCGCTACAAGTTCGGCGATGTGAAAGTGGAAAGCCAGTTGCGCGACTTCGACGGCGAGGAACTCGCCAAAAAGCTGCCGATGCACAAGGGCGACTGGTACAACGCCAAGATGGTGGAAGACACCATCGAGAGGCTGAACGAGACTGCCGGCGCTTTCGGCTATGCCTTCGCCGATGTCCGCCCGAACTATGAGCGGAGCAAGGACGATCTGACGATGGGCGTGGCCTTCGTCATCGGTGAGGCGCCGCGCGTCTATGTCGAGAGGATCGATGTCAACGGCAATACGCTGACGCAGGACAAGGTCGTCCGCCGCGAATTCCGCATCGGCGAGGGTGATGCGTTCAACTCGTTGCAGGTCAAGCGCTCGGCCAACCGCATCAAGTCGCTGGGCTACTTTCAGGAGAAGTTCGAGGTCGAGCAGAAGCCGGGCAGCGCGCCCGACCGCATCGTGCTCGAAGCCAATGTCGAGGAGAAGCCGACCGGCGAGCTTCAGCTCTCGGCGGGCTTTTCCTCGCTCGAAAGCTTCATTTTCCAGGCATCGGTCCAGCAGCGCAATTTCCGCGGCCGCGGTCAGACGCTGGGCCTGTCGGGCAGCTATTCGAAATACAGCAAAAGCGTCGAGGCGAGCTTCACCGAACCCTATGTGTTCGACAAGAACGTCTCGGCCTCGCTCAGTATCTATCGGCGCGATTACAACAGCTTCAACTATTATAACAACAACCGCAACACGACCTACCAGCAGGCGACCACCGGCTTTCAGTTGCGCGCGGGCGTGCCGCTGACCGAATATCTGACGGCGGTGGGCAGCTATACGCTCAACTATGACGACGTTTCGCTCGGCAGCCAGTTCTATACCGATAATGGGAGCGGGCCGGTGTGCGATACACTGGTGGCCGGGCGCTATCTGTGCGAGGCGGTCGGCAAGCGGGTCAGCTCGATCGTGGGTCTGTCGCTGATTTACGACAGGCTCGACAACCGCATGCGTCCCTCGCGCGGTATCATGGCGTCGGTCAGCGCGGACGTGGCCGGGCTCGGCGGTTCGGTGAAATATGCGCGGCTCCGCGCGAACGGCTCGAAATACTGGCCGCTTGGCAAGGGGTTCATCTTCTCGCTTTCGGCCGAAGGCGGCATTATCAAGGCGCTCGACCATAGCGGCAGTGTCGTCGATGGCATCGACGATGTGCGGCTGACCGACCGTTTCTATCTGGGCGAGCCGCAGATGCGCGGCTTCGATATCCGCGGCGTTGGTCCGCGTGTGCTGCGCAAGTACTATACGGTCGATACTGACGGTGATGGTATTGCGGATGCGCCGTCGAATAATCGCAACGATTGGTCCGATGACGCGCTGGGCGGAAAATATTACTATCAGGGCCGCGCCGAGCTTGAAATTCCGCTCGGCTCGGGCGCTAGGGAACTGGGCCTGAGGCCGTCCATCTTCATGGATGTCGGGGCAGTCTGGGGCGTGCGGACTCCAGCGCTTAACCATAACTGCAATGTACCGGCCGTGGGTTGCGTGCGCCCGGTGACGGATGCGAGCGGCAACCCGGTTTATACGCAGGTCAACGCAGTGCTTTCGGACGGCACTGCGGATACGACGCAGAATACGAGCGTCACCAGCCCGACGAATTCCAATCCGCCTTCGGCTGCTTTTGCGAACAATGTCGCGCAGACGACAACCTATAACTTCGACGAATTCTTCTATGGCAACACCTGGAAGCCGCGTCTTGCGATCGGCTTCGGCGTGAACTGGAATTCGCCGTTCGGCCCGTTCCGCATCGACATTTCCAAAGTCCTCCTGAAACGGGAGG
>JAITWR010000129.1 GCA_031285165.1 Novosphingobium sp. | reverse complement strand
GGCCGTGAAAATCTCTTTTCCCCGTCTAGGCCGGAAATTAAGTCGGGCCGCGATTGCTCTTGGCGACACCGGCTGTCTCGGACGGATGACCGGCAGCGAACCGCCGGCCGGGCGTGCCTCTGGCGAAAAGGGCGCGAAAAGTCAAGCCGGAGAGCGCGCCGCCTTGCCGCAGGCATTTGACAGCAGCCGGCCGCGCCCCTATAGGCCGCCCCGCTCGGCGCTTCGAGCAAAGTCGGCCCATGCGCGGGGGCCGGTCCAGGAAGGAAGCGACCGGGTTTTCATCTGACGCAGCAGGCTGCCGGCCAGGGCTTTGACATGCCATGCGCCATGCGGCCTTTTTGCGTCGATGCGCCACTCGCCGCGCGTGGCATGAATTTTCCGCCGGACTTTCCGGCAAAGCGAAGAGGCAAGACCCCTCCCATGGCGACCCAGCCCCTCACCCCGAACGGCGCTTTCCAGAACACTGGCCAGAACACCGGGCGCACATCGGCCAAGAAGCGCATCCGCAAGATCTTCGGCGACATCCACGAAGTCGTGCAGATGCCGAACCTGATCGAGGTGCAGCGGGAAAGCTATGAGCAGTTCCTGCGCTCGGACCCGGCCACCGGCTATGTCTCGGGCCTGGAGAAGACGCTGCGCTCGGTCTTTCCGATCCGCGACTTCGGCGGCACCAGTGAACTGGACTTCGTCCACTACGAGCTGGAAGACCCCAAGTACGACGTTACCGAATGCCGCCAGCGGGGCATCACCTATGCAGCGCCGATGAAAGTGACGCTGCGCCTGATCGTGTTCGAGGTCGATACCGATACCGAGACCCGTTCCGTGCTCGATATCAAGGAGCAGGACGTTTACATGGGCGACATGCCGCTGATGACGGAGAACGGCACTTTCGTCGTCAACGGCACCGAGCGCGTCATCGTCAGCCAGATGCACCGTTCGCCGGGCGTGCTGTTCGATCATGACCGCGGCAAGACGCATTCGTCGGGCAAGTTCCTTTTCGCCGCGCGCGTCATCCCCTACCGCGGCTCGTGGCTCGATTTCGAATTCGATGCCAAGGACATCGTCAACGTCCGCATCGACCGCAAGCGCAAGCTGCCGGTGACTGCACTGCTCTATGCTCTCGGCCTCGACGGCGAGCAGATTCTCAACCACTTCTATGAAACCGTCGCCTGGAAGCGCGGCGAGGGCGGCTGGCGCGTGCCTTACATCATCGAGCAGTGGCGCGGTACCAAGCCGGCTTTCGACATCGTCGATGCCGCTTCGGGCGAAGTGATCTTCCCCGCCGGCCAGAAGATCAGCCCCCGCGCCGCCAGCAAGGCGCAGAAGGACGGCCTGGCCGAGTTGCTGATCCCGACCGAGGAGATCTTCGGCCGCTATGCGGCGCTCGACGTGATCGATGAAGCGACCGGCCGCATCTACATCGAGGCCGGCGACGAGGTATCGCCCGACAATCTCGACGCGCTCGACAAGGCGGGCATCGACCATCTCGACCTGCTCGATATCGACCACGTCAACACCGGTCCCTGGATCCGCAACACGCTCAAGGCCGACAAGGCCGAGAACCGCGATATGGGCCTCGAAGCGATCTACAAGGTCATGCGCCCCGGCGAGCCGCCGACGAAGGAGACGGCGGAATCGCTGTTCGCCGGCCTGTTCTTCGATGCCGACCGCTATGACCTTTCGGCCGTGGGCCGCGTCAAGCTCAACATGCGCCTCGGCCTCGACGCCGAGGATACGGTGACGACGCTGCGCACCGAGGATATCCTCGCCGTGGTCAAGGAACTGGTGAATCTCAAGGACGGCAAGGGCGAGATCGATGACATCGACAATCTCGGCAACCGCCGCGTGCGTTCGGTGGGCGAGCTGCTGGAAAACCAGTATCGCGTCGGCCTGCTGCGCATGGAACGCGCCGTGAAGGAGCGCATGTCGTCGGTGGACGTGTCCACCGTCATGCCGAACGACCTGATCAACGCCAAGCCGGCGGTGGCCGCGGTCCGCGAGTTCTTCGGCTCGTCCCAGCTCTCGCAGTTCATGGACCAGACCAACCCGCTGTCCGAAGTGACGCACAAGCGTCGCGTCTCGGCGCTCGGGCCGGGCGGCCTCACCCGCGAGCGCGCGGGCTTCGAGGTCCGCGACGTTCACCCGACACACTATGGCCGCATCTGCCCGATCGAAACGCCGGAAGGCCCCAACATCGGCCTGATCAACTCGCTGTCGACTTTCGCCCGCGTCAACAAGTACGGCTTCATCGAAACGCCCTATCGCAAGGTGATCGACGGCAAGGTGACGCGCGAAGTCGTCTATCTTTCCGCCATGGAAGAACAGAAGCACACCGTTGCCCAGGCATCGGCCGAAACCACTGCCGACGGCAGCTTCGTCGAGGAACTGGTCTCGGCGCGCGAGGGCGGCGAATTCGTCATGGCGCCGCGTGACCATGTGACGCTGATGGACGTGTCGCCGAAGCAACTCGTCTCGGTCGCCGCCTCGCTGATTCCGTTCCTCGAAAACGACGACGCCAACCGCGCGCTGATGGGCTCGAACATGCAGCGCCAGGCGGTGCCGCTGGTCAAGGCCGACGCGCCGTTCGTCGGCACCGGCATGGAAGAGACCGTGGCCCGCGATTCGGGCGCCGCCATCGCCGCGCTGCGCGGCGGCGTGGTCGATCAGGTTGACGCCACGCGCATCGTTATCCGCGCCAGCGGAGATATCGAGGCCGGCCAGTCGGGCGTCGATATCTACACCTTGCAGAAGTTCCAGCGCTCGAACCAGAACACCTGCATCAACCAGCGCCCGCTGGTGAAAGTGGGTGACGTGGTCGAGGCTGGCGACATCATCGCCGATGGTCCCTCGACCGAGCTGGGCGAGCTGGCGCTGGGCCGCAACAGCCTCGTCGCCTTCATGC
>JAITWR010000068.1 GCA_031285165.1 Novosphingobium sp. | reverse complement strand
CAAGGAGGGCGCGGGCACGCTGATCCTTTCCGCCGACAACACCTACACGGGCGATACCTACGTCAACGAGGGCACGCTGCAACTGGGCAATGGCGGGCCGGCAGGCTCGATCGCCGCCGTTTCCGAAGTGAAACTGTTGGCCGGTACGACGCTGGCCTTCAACCGTTCCGATGAGCCTGTCTTCGTCGGCAACAGGATCACCGGCGCCGGCTCGGTCGAGCAGATCGGCAGCGGTGTGATCGTACTCACCAACGAAAACGACTACAGCGGAGGCACCAGGGTTCTCAACGGCACATTGCAACTGGGCAGTGCCACTTACGGGCACGGGAGCATCATCGGTGCTGTCACCACCGAAGGCGGCAGTCTCTGGATCGCCAACAGCAATACCACCGGCATCACCACTATCGACAACAACAATGGCGGATCAACACGGTTTTTCATCAGCCAGAACGCTGATAAAATCGAAATAACAAACAACGCAGGCGGCTTGACCGAATTCAACAACGACAGCAGCGCCGGTCAGGCTACGATCAAAAACAACAGCGGCGAGACGGATTTCTACGACAGATCGACGGCCGGTTCTGCTGAAATATTCAACGACGGCGGCGGCTTGATATACTTTTTCGACAAGTCGACCGCCGGCAGCGCCCGGATCACCAACAGCAATCAAAGCTATACCCTTTTCGTTTCCGCCCCCCCCAATTCCGGCGGCACCCCCAGTGCAGGCAATGCCACCATCATCAATGAAACCGGCGGCATCACCTTTTTCGGGGCCAGCAGCGGGGCCGGGAACGCGACGATCATCAACAATGACGGCAGCGCCACGGGCTTCTTCGAGGACAGCAGCGCCGGGAATGCGGCCATCACCAACAAGGCCGGCGGCCAGACGGGTTTCTTCGGTAACAGCACTGCCGACGCCGCAACCATCACCAATAAAGCCGGCTCTGTGACCTATTTCTCCGGCAACAGCACCGCCGGCAGCGCCGTGCTGGTCAACCAGGGCGACAGTCTGTTCGATTTCTCCGGCACCACCGGCCCCGGCGGGCTCGGTCAGGTCAGCGCCGGTTCCATTGCCGGCGAGGGCACTTTCGCGCTCGGCGCGAACCGGCTGACTGTCGGCGGCAATGGCGACAGCACGACCGTCAGCGGCGTGATCACCGACGGCGGGCTTTACGGCGGCGCCGGCGGCAGCATCGTCAAGACCGGCAGCGGCACGCTGACGCTCGGCGGCATCAATGCCTATACCGGCGGCACCACGATCGGGAACGGCAAGCTGGTTGCGACCAACGGCAATGCGCTGGGCAGCGGCGCGATCGTCAACGATGCCGCGCTGGTGCTCGATTTCGCGAACGACGGCACGCTGACCGGCGCCTTGTCGGGCGCGGGCAGCCTGACCAAGACTGGCGCCGGCATCGCCACTCTCAGCGCGGACAATTCGAGCCAGGGCGATGTGACGGTCGAGGCGGGAGCCCTGCGCTTCGAGCAGACCGGCACGTTCACCGCCAAAAGCTATGAGACGCAGGGCGGCGCAGCCACGACTGTCGGCGCGCACGCGCAGCTTATCGTGACCAATGGCTTTACCACCGCCGGCATCGTCGACAACGAGGGGACCATCAAGGGCGCCCTGACCCAGAGCGCCGGGACCACGACCAACAACGGCGGGATCACCGGCCTTGCCACGATCGACGGCGGCCTGTTCACCGGCATCGGCTCGGCCGGCGGGCTGAAAGTCGCCGGCGGCGCGATCGTTGCGCCGGGCATCGATGGCGGCATCGGCGCGATGCGCGTTGACGGCGACGTGGCCTTTGCCGCCGGCTCGATCTATCGGGTGGCGATCAACGGTGCCGGAGACGGCAGCCGGATCGATGCCGGCGGAAAGGCCGTGATCGATGGCGGCACGGTCGATGTGCGGGCGGGTTCGGGCAACTATGCACCCGCCACCAGCTATGTCATCCTGACGGCCGAAGACGGCAGGACGGGCGAGTTCACCGGCGTCACTTCCGATCTCACGTTCCTTTCCCTTTTCCTGGCCTACGATGCCAACACCGTCATCCTGACGACGGTGCGCAACGACATCAGCTTTGCCGACGTGGGCGACACTCCCAACCAGATCGCGACCGGGGGAGGCGCCGAAGGGCTGGGGCATGGCAATCCGGTCTGGGACGCGCTGGTCCAGCTCGATGCGCCGGGGGCGCGGGCCGCTTTCGATCAGCTTTCGGGCGAGATCCATGCTTCGGCCCGGACCGCGCTGATCGAGGACAGCCGCTTCGTGCGCGAAGCCGCGCTCGACCGCCTGCGGACCGCCGGCGAGGACGCGGGCGAGGACGGGCGCGCCGCCGCCTGGGGCCGCGCGTTCGGATCGTGGGGCCGCACCGGCAGCGACGGCAATGCCGCAAGGCTTTCCCGTTCCACCGGCGGCTTCGTCATGGGCGTGGATGCGGGCCTGTCCGAAACCGTCCGTGCCGGCCTGCTCGGCGGCTACAGCCACACCAGCTTCGACAGTGCGCGCGGGCAGGGCGACAGCGACAACTACCACCTCGGCGCCTATGCCGGCGGGCGCTGGGGCGCGGTCTCGCTGCGGGCAGGCGCGGCCCGCACCTGGCACAGACTCTTGACCGCTCGCAGGGTGACCTTCCCGAACTTCGCCGACAGCCTCACCGCCCATTACAAGGCGAACACGACGCAAGTATTCGGCGAGGCCGGCTACAGCATCACCGGCAAGGCCGTCACGCTCGAACCTTTCGCCGGCATCGCTTATGTGGACCTCCATACCGACGGGTTTGCCGAAAAGGGCGGTGCGGCGGCGCTGACGGCCAGGGGCGGGAACACGGCAATCACTTTCTCCACCCTCGGCCTGCGCGGCTCCACCGGCTTCGGCGCGGACGGGATCAAGGCCGAAGCGATGCTCGGCTGGCGCCATGCCTTCGGCGATGTGGTGCCGCGCAGTGCCATGGCTTTCGCCGGCGGCGACGAGTTCACGGTGGCGGGGGTTCCCCTGGCCAGGAACGTCGCCGCCATCGAGGCGGGGCTCACCATGCCGATCGGCAGCAAGGCCGGCATCGGGGTGTCCTACAGCGGGCAGTTCGGCTCGGGCGTGACCGATAACGGCGTGCGTGCCAATTTCAGGTTGCAGTTCTGAGCGATGCGGAAAAGCGGCGGCCCATGCGCCCCTTCCGGCATGCCGGGCGGGAAATTTCCGGGCCGGGGCAGGCAGGGCATGGTCCAATGCCTTGCCCGCAGGGCCGAACTGCCCTACCGGGCCAGCCTGTGTTGATGCCGGGATGGCCCGGCAGACCGCGGTTCCCGCTTTCGCTGCGGGATGCGGCGACATCATTGGGGCAACTCCCGCAATCCGGCGGGAGGAGCCAAGGGGCCAACAGCGCCCCGACCGGACCGGGACGGCTTTAACCCGGCAGCAAACCCCGCCCGGCAATGGGGCCAGGCGGGCTGAAGGAATACCCATGTTCGACACGAAAACCGTATCGCTGGAGTGGGGCGGAAAAACCCTCACTCTGGAAACAGGCCGTATCGCCCGCCAGGCGGACGGCGCGGTCCTCGCCACCTATGGCGAAACCGTCGTGCTTTGCGCGGTCACGGCTGCCAAATCGGTGAAGGAAGGCCAGGACTTCTTCCCGCTCACCGTGCATTATCAGGAAAAGTTCTTCGCCGCGGGCCGCATCCCCGGCGGCTTCTTCAAGCGCGAACGCGGCGCTACCGAGAAGGAAACCCTGGTTTCCCGCCTGATCGACCGGCCGGTCCGCCCGCTGTTCCCCGAAGGCTTCTACAACGAGATCAACGTCATCGCCCAGGTTCTGAGCTATGACGGCGAAACCGAGCCCGATATCGTCGCGATGATCGCCGCCTCGGCCGCGCTGACCATTTCGGGCGTGCCTTTCATGGGGCCGATCGGCGCGGCGCGCGTCGGTTATGTCGATGGCGCGTACACGCTGACCCGAAGCAGGACGAAGCGATCAGGAACGGCCAGCTCGACCTCGTCGTCGCGGCGACCGACAATGCCGTGATGATGGTGGAATCGGAAGCCAAAGAGCTGTCCGAGGACATCATGCTCGGCGCGGTCGTCTTCGCCCACGACGAGATCAGGAAAGTCATCGGCGCGATCATCCAGCTTGCCGAGAAAGCCGCCAAGGAGCCCTGGGAAGTCGCGATTTCCGACAATTCGGCGATCAAGGCCCAGCTCAAGGATCTGGTCGGCAAGGATATTGCCGCGGCTTACAAGCTGACCGACAAGTCGGCCCGCTCGAATGCGCTCAATGCCGCGCGCGACAAGGCCAGGGCTGCGTTTGCGGATCAGGACGCGCAGACCCAGATGGTCGCGATCAAGACCGTCAAGAAGGTCGAGGCCGATATCGTGCGCACCGCTATCCTCAAGGACGGCCAGCGCATCGACGGCCGCACGACCACCCAGGTCCGCCCGATCGAGGCCGTGGTCGGCCTGCTGCCGCGCACCCACGGTTCGGCCCTGTTCACCCGCGGTGAAACGCAGTCGATCTGCACTACCACGCTCGGCACCAAGGACGCCGAGCAGATGATCGACGGGCTGGAAGGGCTCTCCTACTCGAACTTCATGCTGCACTATAACTTCCCGCCCTATTCGGTCGGTGAAGTCGGCCGCTTCGGCGCTCCCAGCCGCCGCGATACGGGCCACGGCAAGCTCGCCTGGCGCGCGTTGCAGGCGGTGCTGCCGACGAAGGATGAGTTCCCCTACACGATCCGCGTGGTGTCTGACATCACCGAGTCCAACGGCTCGTCGTCGATGGCGACGGTCTGCGGCGGCGCGCTGTCGATGATGGATGCCGGTGTGCCGATCAAGCGCCCGGTTTCGGGCATCGCCATGGGCCTGATCCTGGAAGGCAAGGAGTTCACCGTGCTGTCCGACATCCTCGGCGACGAGGACCACCTCGGCGACATGGATTTCAAGGTGGCCGGAACGTCCGAAGGCATCACCACGATGCAGATGGACATCAAGGTGGCGGGCATCACGCGCGAGATCTTCCAGGCGGCGCTGGAACAGGCCAGGGAAGGCCGCGCGCACATCCTGGCCGAGATGACCAAGGCTCTGGGCACGGCCCGTACCGAGCTTTCGGCCCACGCCCCGCGCATCGAGACGATCACGATCGACAAGTCGAAGATCCGCGACGTTATCGGCACCGGCGGCAAGGTGATCCGCGAGATCGTCGCCGAAACCGGCGCCAAGGTCGATATCGACGATGAGGGCCTGATCAAGATCAGCTCGTCCGACCTGTCGCAGATCGAGGCGGCGAAGAACTGGATTCTCGGCATTGTCGAGGAGCCCGAGGTGGGCAAGGTCTATACCGGCAAGGTTGTCAACATCGTCGACTTCGGCGCTTTCGTGAACTTCATGGGCGGCAAGGACGGCCTCGTCCACGTCTCCGAGATGAGGAACGAGCGGGTCGAGAAGCCGGGCGATGTCGTTGCGGAAGGCCAGCAGGTCAAGGTCAAGGTTCTCGAGATCGACAATCGCGGCAAGGTCCGCCTGTCGATGCGCGTCGTCGATCAGGAGACCGGCGAGGAACTGGAAGATACGCGCCCGCCGCGCGAGCCCCGCGAACCACGCGGCGATCGTGGTGATCGGCGCGGTCCCCGCGGCGATCGCGGGGGGCGTGACCGCGGCCCGCGCCGCGAGCGTGAGTCCGGGGGCGGCGATCCCGGCCACATGCCGGCTTTCCTGAAGGACGACTGAGAACGGTCCGTCCCGCAGGGAACCGCAAGAAAAAAGGGGGGCGTGGCATCCGCGCCCCCTTTTTCTTTTTCATATCCGCACGGGATGCAAAAGGTCGGCCGGTGCCGGGGATGACCGGGCGAATTGCCCGTCTGGTTCATCAAGGAGAAGGATTGCGGCCGTTAGGGTGATCGGGCGCGGTTTTCGCTTGC
>JAITWR010000198.1 GCA_031285165.1 Novosphingobium sp. | reverse complement strand
CGGGTGCAGGTGACGATGGTGACGATGCAGGTGACAATGACGAAGGGGACGAAGCGGTTCCGATTATCCGTACCCTGCTTTAGACGAACCGTTACGGGACTTGAGCGGTGCAGGCAGATTCGAGCCGAGGATCGGATCGCCATTCAACACGTCCAGATCATTTCCATGGCCAACTCCGCGATTGCGGCAAACCGGACAACGGCCCAAAACATCTCGATCGCCCTGGCAGACCCGCCGCTCTACGTGCTGGCTTAATTCCAGCCCGACCTCGCTGCTGCGAACGCCGACGATGCCAACATCCTGACCCGCACCCGGCGCCGCATTTGTCGGCAGTACGATGCCGCAGGAAAGCCTAATTCACCGGAATCGGGCGGTCCCTGCTGCCTGACCCGCTTTCGCGCGGGCGGCGGCCGGTGGCCTGATCGAGAAAATCGTCGTTCGCTGCCGGCGGCGGGCCGGGCGGGGCCGGGGCGGGGCCGTAGCCGGAATCGTCCCGGCCGCGGTCGGCCGGGGGCTCGCCCGTTCCCTGCTGCCGGTCACCGGGCAGGATCAGGTTGCCCTGATCGTCGGTGTAGTAATAGTCGTCGGGATTGCCCTGGAACTGTTCGTCGTCGGGCTCGAGCTGCCATTCGGGCAGCTTCAGCTCGGTGTCGAACTGCTCGACCGGGCGGTTCGCCACGGCATAGCGCATGAAAGCGGCGAAAGCGCGCGCCGGGGCGGCGCCACCTTGCAGGCCCGGCACGGCGTGCGCATCGTCGCGGCCCATCCATACGCCGGTGGTGACACCGCTGGAAAAGCCGATGAACCAGCCGTCCTTGTTCGAGCTGGTCGTGCCTGTCTTGCCCGCCACCGGCCGGCCGATCTGCGCGGCCTTGCCGGTGCCGATGGCGACGGCCGACTGGAGCAGGTCGGTGATTCCCGCCGCGACATAGGCCGGCACGAGCAGGTCGGTGCGCGGCTGCGGCCGCTTGTAGAGCAGGTTGCCGTCGGTGGTGGTGACCTTGATGATGCCATAGGGCTCGATCGCCATGCCCCTGGCCGAAACCGAAGCGAAAGCGCGCGTCATGTCGATCAGCCGCACGTCCGAAGTGCCGAGCACCATCGAAGGCATGGTGTTGACCGGCGTGGTGATGCCGAAGCGCCGGGCCATCGCCGCCACCGCATCGAAACCCACCTGGTTGCCGAGCTGCACCGCCACGGTGTTTTTCGAATAGGCGAAAGCAGTACGCACGTCGATCCGGCCGGCATAGCTGCCGCCCGAATTGTGCGGGCTCCAGCCGCCGATCGTCACCGGCTCGTCGACCACGGCATCATCGGGCTTGTAGCCGGCCTCGAGCGCGGCGAGGTAAACGAAGAGCTTCCAGGCCGAGCCCGGCTGGCGCATGGCACGGGTCGCGCGATTGTAGTTCGAAGTGACATAGTCGGTGCCGCCGACCATGGCGAGCACCGCACCGTCGCGATCGAGGCTGACGAGCGCGCCCTGCGCGCCCCTGGGCGCATTGGCGGCAACCGCCGTCGTGGCCGCCTGCTGCATGCCGGGGTCGAGCGTGGTCCAGACCTCGATCGGCTCCTGGTTGTCGGGCAACAGCATGTCGAGTTGCGACAGCGCCCAGTCGGTGAAATAGCGCGCCGAGTTCTGCCCGGTTTCGGGAGCGGGCCTGACACCCGCCAGATCGGCCGCCGCGCGCTGTTCGGCAGTGATCGCGCCGGCATCCACCATCACGTCGAGGACCACCCCGGCGCGGTCGACCGCTGCCTGCGCATCCGCGGTGGGCGAGAAGCGCGAGGGCGCTTTCACCAGGCCGGCGATGATCGCCGCCTCGGGCAGCGACAGGTGGCCGGCGTCGTGGCCGAAGAACTTGCGGCTGGCCGCGTCGATGCCATAGGCGCCGCCGCCGAAATAGACCTTGTTGAGATAAAGCTCGAGGATCTGGTTCTTGGTGAACTTCGTTTCGAGCGCCATCGCCAGCACCGCCTCGCGCAGCTTGCGGTCGAGCGTGCGGCTGTTGTTGAGAAAGACGGTGCGAGCAAGCTGCTGCGTGATCGTCGAGCCGCCCTGCCGCCAGCGGCCGCTTTCGGCACGGACCACGAGCGAGCGGACGATGCCGATCGGGTCGATGCCGATATGCGAGCGGAAGCGCCGGTCCTCGACCGAAACCATCGCATCCTTCATAACTTGCGGGATACGGTCGTAAGGCATCCACTTGCCGTAGCTCGGCCCCAACGAGACGAGCACCGATCCGTCGCGCGCGCGCACGACGATCATCTGGCCGTTCTGGCTGCTCTTGAGCTGGTCGTAACCCGGCAGAGACTGCGCCGCGACGAAGACGGCAATGCCGACCACGACGGCGAACAGCAGGGCGAGCGCGACACCCCAGACGAACAGCCGCCGCAGCCAGCGGAAGCGGCGCTTCTTCGGGCCGGCGGGCGGCGGCGGGCTCTGCGGCTTTCGCAGGCTGTCGTTGCGTGCCATCTGGCTAGCTTGCCCCTCCGATGGGCGCGCGTGTCGGGATTCGTGCCGGGCAGTGCATGGGCGATGCATAACACAGCGTTAACGGGCCGCGCACCGGGCCGGCCGAGTTATCCTCATCGGGGCGGGGGCACAGGGTCCGGCAGCAGCGCTTACTACTGCAAATGCTCGACAAGCAGCACCGTGCCGTCGTGGCCGGCTACGCGCATCCGCGTGCCCGGCCCCGCATCCGGCCCCCTGGCAAGCCATTCGCCGTCACCCTGCCGCACGCGGCCGGAGCCGTCCTGGATCGCATGGGTGACAACCACCGTCTCGCCGATCAGCCGCGCGCCCCGGTCGTTCATCCCGGGATCGGCCGACCTGATCGGATTGGCGCGGAGATAGCGCCGGCCGATGAAAACCGAGACGATCGCCAGCACCGCGAAAATGACGATCTGCAACGGCAGGCCGATCGGCAGGAACCATGTGAGCAGGCCGGTGATCAGCGCCGCCACCGCCAGCCAGATCAGGAAAAAGCCCGGCACGGCCATTTCCGCGCCGGCCAGCAGCAGGCCGATCGCCAGCCAGTGCCAGTGCGCGTCGAGCGATTCGATCCATTCCATCCGCGTGCCTGCCTTCAGCCCTTGCCCTGTGCATCCCGGCCCAGCGCGTCCTTGACCAGTGCGCCGATCCCGCCGACCGAGCCGATCAGTTGCGTTGCCTCGACCGGGAAAAGGATGGTCTTGGCATTGGGCGAGACGGCGAACTGCGCCACCGCCTCGGTATATTTCTGCGCGACGAAGTAGTTCAGGGCCTGCGTGCCCGAAGTGGCGATCGCCTCGGAAACCACCCTGGTCGCCTCGGCCTCCGCCAGAGCGGCGCGCTCGCGCGCCTCGGCATCGCGGAAAGCGGCTTCGCGGCGGCCTTCGGCCTCGAGGATCTGCGCCTGCTTCTGGCCTTCGGCGCGCAGGATCTCGGCGCTTTTGAGACCTTCCGCCTCAAGGATCTGCGCGCGCTTCTCGCGCTCGGCCTTCATCTGCCGGGCCATGGCGTTGGAAATGTCGGCCGGCGGGCGGATGTCCTTGATCTCGACACGGGTGACCTTGACGCCCCAGGGCGCGGTTGCGTGATCGATCACGAGCAGCAGCTTGGCGTTGATTTCGTCACGCTTCGACAGCGTCTCGTCGAGATCCATCGAACCCATCACCGTGCGCAGGTTGGTGGTGGTGAGCTGCGTGATCGCGACGTAGAGGTTCAGCACCTCATAGGCCGCCTTGCCGGCATCGAGCACCTGGAAGAAGACCACGGCATCCACGCCGACCATGGCGTTGTCGCGCGTGATGATCTCCTGCCCCGGTATGTCGAGCACCTGCTCCATCATGTTGACCCGGTGGCCGACGCGATCGACGAAAGGGATGATCACATGCAGGCCGGGCGTTGCCGCCAGCGTGTATTTCCCGAGCCGCTCGACCGTATAGACATAGCCCTGCCGGACAACGCGCACGCCCATCAGCAGGAACACCACGACGACGACAATCAGTGAAATGAGAAAACCGCCCATAGCCCAAACTCTCCGTTAGCCATCCCGGTCTAGCGATGCGGCGGCAGATAGGGAAGCGCGTTGTCCGTTCAGAGTTCGGAGAAAAGCGCCAGCATCCGGTCCCGGGCGCGATCGGCCTGGGCTTTGTCGAAGACGGGCGTGTCGGGCACGGTCCATCCGTGGTCGGCGGGGAAAACCTCGATCCCGGCGGGGCGCCCCGCCGCTGCCGCGGCCTCGCGCAGCCTGTCCTTCACTTCGGGCATGCGCGCGTCGTCGTTCCGGCCGATCGCGAAAAAGAACGAGGCGCGAGTCCCGGCGATCAGGTTGACCGGGCTGTCGGGCTCGGCGCCGGTGAGGTTCGCGCCGTGCAGCGAGGCCACTGCGCCGACACGGCCCGGCACCGCCGCCGCAGTGCGCACGGCGAAAGCCCCGCCCATGCAATAACCGCCGGCGCCGATCCTGCGGGCCTTGTCGACCGCCTTTTGCCCGTCGAGGAAAGCGACGAAGGCAGCGGCGTCGCGCATCGTGCGATCGGGCGTGATCGCGGCGATCATCGGCTGCAACCTGGCCTGGCCTGCGGGCGTGCGCCACTCGGCAAAGCTGTTCAGCACCGGAGCCGGGGCGTTGCGGTAGAACTGGTTGACCGCCAGCACCGCATAGCCCGCTTCGGCAAGGCGGCGCGCCATCACCTCGATGGCATCGCGCAGCCCGGCGATGTCGGGCCACAGCACGATGCCGGGATGAACTCCCCTGGCCGGATGGACGAAAAAAGCATCGGCGGTGCCGTCGGGCGTCGTTACCCGGACCATCCGCCCGGTCAGGCCCGCCGGGGGCTTCGCCTCGCCATCGCCGCCGCTACAGGCGGCGATCACCGCCGCCGTGCCCAGGGCGGCGAAACCGCGCCGGGTCAGCGCTGCCTTTTCGGCCGGCCGGGTGAATTCATCGCACATCGCCTTGCGCTCCAGCTTCGCTTACAGGTCCGGCCGGCCTTACGCCCGGCCTCTGCCGAACAGCGCCCGCCACAAATTGCGCAGCCGGGCGAAGAATCCCGATGGCGCTGCCGCCGGCACATGCCCCGCCGCCGGCGCGTTCACTGCCTCGATCTCCGCTTTCAACTGGCCGGCAAAGCCTTTTGCCAGTTGCGGCAGCAGCGGCTTGCCCATGGCTTCCCACATCGGCGCCATCGGCCCGCCGCCCTCGACCCGGACGTTCAGCACGATCTCGGTCCGGCTCTCGCCCACCGCCTTCGCGGTATAGGTGCCGCCGCCCTGCACCGGATCGCCGTCGAGCTTGTAGGAAAACAGCACGCGCCCCGGCCCGTCCCACTCGTCGACATGGACATCGACTTTCACCGTGCGGACCAGCCCGCCGACGCCGACCTTGAGCGTCCACCTGGAATCGTTCGCGTCCGCCACCGCGCATTCGCGCATACCGGGCATGAGCGCGGCCCAGCGCTGGATGTCGGAGACATAGTTCCACACGTCCCCGATCGCGGCGTCGATAACGACGGTCTGTTCGGTCTCGATCATGCCGCGTCGAGCGTCCCGCGGTCGATTTCGGCCTGGAGCAGATCGCTCGGCCGGCCGGCGGCATGTCTGCCGGCCAGATAGCCGTGCGTCATGCCGCGCGCGTTGGAAACACCGCTCTGCATCGTCGCGCCGGTGTCCATCCGCGCCACCGAGTTGCCGGCAACGTAAAGGCCCGGAATCGGCTGATCGTCCCAGCCGATCGCGCGGCAGTGATGATCCGCCAGCAGACCCGCCGCGGCGATCGCGCTGCCGCCGAAACGATGAAGCTGGACCGCATAGAACGGCCCCCGGGCGATCGTGCCGAAATTGGGATGCGGCTCGTTATAGGGATCGCCGCACATCCAGGCGCTCCAGACATGCGAACCGCGGCCGAAATCGGGGTCTTCGGCCTTCTCGGCATAGTGGTTGAACCGCGCGACGGTTTCCTCCAGCCCCCTGGCGTCGATGCCGGTCCGGGCGGCAAGCTCGGCCAGCGTGTCGCCTTTCACTGCCAGACCCTCGGGCATCTCCTGCTCCGGCATGACCGTGGCGAAAGGGTATTTTTCGCGCTGCTGGCTATCGAGGATCGCCCAGCAGGGGAAATTGGGGTGAGTCTGGGTGCCGCCGTCGATGCGGTCGATCGTGTAGAGAATGTCGCGATAGAAAGCCTCGTTGCCGAAACGCTTGCCGGCGCGGTTGACCACGATGACATGCGGCAGGCCGATCGGCTGCAATGCGCTGCGCCAGAGTGGCTTGCCTTCCTCGTCCTCCTCGCCGGGCACATGGAAGCCCAGCGAGGTGATGTCGGGCACGCGGGCAACGCGTCCGCCGAACGGGCCGGCCATGCGGAAATGCGCGCCGTCGACAGTGGAGAATACCATCGATTCGAGATCCAGCGAGGAGCCCGCCGTCTTGTTGAAGCGCTGGTTGCGCTCGTAGGAGCTGACCGCGATGATAACGCCCCTGTTCGCCTTGACGTAAATGTCCCTGCCGTCCTGCACCGCATGGACGCCGGCCACGCGCTCGCCGTCGCCGATCAGCCCGACGACGTTGATCCCGGTCATCATCGGGATGCCCCGGTCGAGCACGCCCTTGACGAAATAGGCGGCGAGGCCGGCGCCGAGGCAGCGCTCGTCCCTGGTCAGCCGCTCAGCCATCAGATCGTAGTCCCACTTCGTCATGTTGGCCGCGCCGCCGCGCGAAAACATATCGTGGTGCGTCATCGCATAGGGCACCAGCGGCGAGATGCGCGTCTTTGCCTGCCATTCGCCCAGCGTCTCGGCCGGGAACGGCGCGCATTCGAGCAGCCGCCCCTCGGCCACGGCATCGTTCGAGGTGCCGTAATAGTAATCGGGGCAATTGCGGATCGCCTCCATCCTGAGGCCGATCCTGTCCTCGAAATACTTGAGCGCGACGCGGGCGTGCGTCACGAGATTGAGAGTCGCGATATCCTCGCCGTATCCCATCGACAGCCGCTGGAGATAGCGCAGGCCGCTTTCGACCGAATCCTCGACGCCAAGCGCAGCCTCGTGATGGTTGCCCGCGATCCAGACCTCGCCGAGCGACAGGGCGGTAACGCCGCCCACCTGTTCGGCGCGTTCCAGCACCAGAACGCCGGCGCCGTGATCATGCGCGGTGATCGCGGCCGAAAGCCCGCCGATCCCCGATCCGATTGCAACCACATCGGCCTCGAGATCCCATTGCGCGGGAAGATTGCTGATCATCGTCTCATGTTCCTCTTCCGATTCCGAATTTTCCAGGATTTCAGGCGAAAGCCTCCTCGCCCAGCAGAGTCGTGCGGTGCATCATCCGCCCGCTGTCGAGCGGATAGGCCGTCACGCGATGAAGCACGCCGGTATTGTTCCAGATCAGCAAGTCGCCGACCGACCATTCGTGGCGATAGACGAAGCGTTCCTGCGTGGCCCAGGCCAGCAGTTCATCGAGCAGCGCCGCACCCTCGGCGAAGTCCATGCCGACAACGTGCGAGGCATGGCAGCCGATCACCAGCGAGCGCCGGCCCGAGGCGTGACGCCAGACCAGATTGTGCGTCCTGTCGGCGATGCTGTCCCAATAGGCCCGGGTCTCCGCCGTCGGCTCGACACCCGCACGGCGCATCGAAGCGGCAAAGCTGTGGACCACCCGGAGCCCGTCGATGCGGTCCTTCATCGCCTGCGGCAGCGCTTCATAGGCGCGGTAGGAATTGGCGAACTCGGTCTGGCCGCCTTCGCGCGAAAGCCGGCGGCCACTGAGCAGCGAGGCGAAGATCGGCACGTCCTCGTGCGTGCCGTCCAGGTGCCAGTTGAACGAGCCCTTGAGATAGTCGGCGCGTTCGTTGGCCTGCGGATCGAGCGTGATCCTGAAAATGCCCTTCTCACCCTCCTCGCGCAGAACGCCGAGATGCGAGCCGAGCGTGACCTGCTGCTCGTCGGTGAGATTCAGCTCCTTGAATACCAGCACGCCGCGCGCGATCAGCAGCTCGCGCAACTGCGCTCCATTGGCGGGATCGAGCAGATCGGCGACGGGCGCGCGCACCACGGCGCCGATACATTCGCTCAGATCGCGGACTTCCAGCGCCATCTCTCCCCTCCGTCGGCTGTTATGATACTGCAATGGCCATTTATCGGTAAGTCTCCCGTACCGGCCGTGTCAAGGTTCTTCAGCGGAACGCGTCACCACTCCGCCCGTCCGGCAAGCAGCGTGTCGACCGCGGTATCGACCCAGCGCCGGCGCTGGCCGGCGGATACCGGCCGGTTGGTCAGCAGCATGTCGACGTACCAGCCGCGCAGCATGAAGATGAAGGCACCCGCTATCGCTTGCGGATCGCGGCAGGGGATATTGTCGGCCGCAGCGCAGCCGGTGATGAAGTCGGCAACATCGGCAATGCCGCGCTGGCTGCGTTCGGCGGCGGCGAGGCCCAGTTCCGGAAAGCGGCCCGATTCGCTGTAAATCAGGCGGTTGACCTGCAACAGATCGCCTTCCAGGCTGATTTCGAGAGTACGGTTGCCATAGGCCCTGAGGCCGCAGGCGAGATCAAGCGCCCCTTCGCCCGAACGCAGCGTGTTGACCGCAGACAGCCGATCGATCTGCCGGCCGATGATCGCGCGGAACAGCTCATCCTTCGAGGCGAAGCGCGTGTAGAGCGTGGTCTTGGAAATGCCTGCCGCCTTGACGATGCGCGTCAGCGAAGTCCCGCCATAGCCGTGCGCGAGGAATTCCTTGAGCGCGATATCGAGCAGCCGGCTTTCGATCTGCGCAACGTCCTCGAGCTTCGGCCGGCCGCGGGACCGGCGGCGGAGCGTGCTCTTTTCCTGAACGGCCGGTATCATTTCCCGGCCATATCAGCCATCGGCCTTGCTTGCACAGGATGAATCCGGGGCGGAACCATGCCATGCGCCTTGCCCTGCGAGCCGGTCGACAGCGGCGGCGGCCACCGGCGACAGGGCGTTGCGATCGTCCGCCAGGATCGCAGCCTTCATCCGCGGATCCCAGAAAAGCCGGATGTGCTCGGCCGTGGCGGCAATGGCCGCTGCCTCGCCCCCGGCGGCGAAGTTGCGGGCGATCTGGTCCGCCATGTAGCGCAGGCGCCCGCTGTTCATGCTATTCCCCCGGTTCGGCAGCGGCGATGCGGCGGGCGCCGGCCGCACGCCCGGCATAGTCCTCCTGCCATTGCGTCGGACCGTTCGAGAGCGTCACCTGCACCGCCGTCACTTTGTATTCGGGGCAGTTGGTCGCCCAGTCGGAAAACTCGGTGGTGACGACGTTGGCCTGCGTCCCGGGGTGATGGAAAGTCGTATAGACCACTCCCGGCGCGACGCGGTCGGTGATTTCGGCGCGCAAGGTGGTTTCGCCCTTGCGGCTGGCGAGGCGGACCCGGTCGCCGGTGCGGATGCCGCGGTTCTCGGCATCGGAAGGATGGATTTCCAGCAAGTCCTCGTCATGCCAGACGACATTCGCCGTGCGCCGCGTCTGCGTGCCGACGTTGTACTGGCTGAGGATGCGGCCGGTGGTCAGCAGCAGCGGATAGCGCGGGCCGGTCTTCTCGTCGGTCGGCACATAGTCGGTGACGACGAACCTGCCCTTGCCCTTGCCATCCGGTCCGCGCACGAAGCCCTCGGCATGCATGATCGGCAAGCCTGCCGGACAGGCATCGTTGACCGGCCATTGCAGCGAGCCCGCTTCCTCCAGCCGGGCATGGCTGACGCCGGCGAAAGCCGGGGTGAGACGGGCGATCTCGTCCATGATCTCGCAAGGGTGCGTGTAATTCCAGCCGAGGCCCATCGCATTCGCCAGCGCCTGGGTGACTTGCCAATCCGCAAGCCCCTGTCCATCCGGGCCGTTCGCCGGCTCCATCACCTTGCGAACAAGCTGGATGCGCCGCTCGGCATTGGTGAACGTGCCGTCTTTCTCGAGGAAAGTGGAACCCGGCAGGAAAACGTGCGCGTAAGCTGCCGTTTCGTTGAGGAACAGATCGTGGACGATGACGCAGTCCATCGCCGCAAGACCCGCTGCGACATGCGCGGTGTCGGGGTCGGACTGGAGGATGTCCTCGCCCTGGATATAGATCGCGCGAAACGAACCGTCGATCGCGGCATCAAGCATATTGGGAATGCGCAGGCCCGGCTCGGGGTCGAGCGCAACGCCCCAGTCCTGCTCGAACAGCGCGCGCACCGACGCGTCGGAAATGTGGCGATAGCCCGACAATTCGTGCGGGAAGCTGCCCATGTCGCACGAGCCCTGCACGTTGTTCTGCCCGCGCAGCGGGTTCACGCCGACGCCCGCCCGGCCGATATTGCCCGTCGCCATCGCCAGGTTGGCGATCGCCATGACGGTCGAGGAGCCCTGCGAATGTTCGGTAACGCCGAGCCCGTAGTAGATCGCGGAGTTGCCGCCGGTGGCATAGAGCCGCGCCGCGGCGCGCACCGTTTCGGCAGGAACGCGGGTGACGGCCGCGAGCGCCTCGGGGCTGTGGCGCGCGTCCGAAACGAAACCGGCCCAATCCTGATAGGCATCCCATTCGCAGCGCTCGCGGATGAAATCTTCATCGGTCAGGCCCTCGGTGACGACGACATGCGCCATCGCGGTCAGCACCGCGACATTCGTGCCAGGCTGGAGCGCGAGATGATGCGCGGCCTCGATATGCGGCGAGCGGACGAGATCGATCCGGCGCGGGTCAATGACGATCAGCCTGGCGCCCTGCCTCAGACGCCGCTTCATCCGGCTGGCGAAGACCGGGTGCGCATCGGTCGGGTTGGCGCCCATGACAATGATCACGTCTGCCTGCATCACGCTGTCGAAGTCCTGCGTCCCCGCCGAAGCGCCGAAAGTGGTCTTCAGGCCATAGCCCGTCGGCGAATGGCAGACGCGCGCGCAGGTATCGACGTTGTTCGTGCCGAAGCCTGCGCGAACAAGCTTCTGGACGAGAAAAGTCTCCTCGTTGGTGCAACGGCTGGACGTGATACCGCCCAGCGCCCGGGCGCCGTATCGCGCCTTGATCGCCTTGAGCCTGCCGGCGGCGAAGGACAATGCCTCGTCCCAGCTCACTTCCCGCCACGGCCGGTCCACCGCCTCGCGGATCATCGGCGAAGTGATCCGGTCCCGGTGATTGGCATAGCCCCAGGCGAAGCGGCCCTTGACGCAGGAATGACCGCGGTTGGCCTTGCCGTCCTTCCACGGCACCATGCGCACCAGTTGCTGCCCGCGCATCTCGGCGCGGAACGTGCAGCCGACACCGCAATAGGCGCAAGTCGTGACAACCGCACGCTCGGGCTTGCCGATGTCCTCGACCGTCTTCTCCTGCAATGCCGCTGTCGGGCAGGCCTGGACACAGGCCCCGCACGAGACGCATTCACTGCCGAGGAAGTCGTCCCCCGCCTGGCCAGCGCTGACCGTCGAGGCAAAGCCGCGCCCGGCGATCGTCAGCGCGAAAGTGCCCTGCACTTCGTCGCAGGCGCGCACGCAGCGCGAGCAGACGACGCATTTGGCAGGATCGAAAGCGAAATAGGGATTGGAACGGTCGACCGACAGGCCCAGGTGATTTTCACCCGCATGGCCATAGCGAACGTCGCGCAGGCCCACCGCGGCGGCCTGATCCTGAAGCTCGCAGTCGCCGTTGGCCGAACAGGTCAGGCAGTCGAGCGGATGGTCGGAGATATAAAGCTCCATCACCCCGCGCCGCAGCTTCTCCAGCCGCTGCGTCCGGGTGCGCACGACCATCCCTTCCGCGACCGGCGTAGTGCAGGATGCCGGCGTGCCTTTCATCCCCTCGACTTCGACCAGGCACAACCGGCACGAGCCGAAAGCCGAGAGATTGTCGGTGGCGCAGAGCCTGGGAATCGCGCTGCCCGCCAGAGCCGCTGCGCGCATCACGCTGACGCCGGCGGGCACCGTCACATCGCGTCCGTCGATCCTGAGCGTGACCGTGTCCGGCGAGCCGGTTGCGGGCGTCCCGAAATCCGGCTGGCGCTCATAGCCCATGCCGCTGCTCCGCCCGTGCCAGGTCTGCCGGTGTGTTGATATTGTCGGGATTTCGGGGAAGTGCCACGGCCCTTGCGCCGATCATCCCGGCAAAAGCCTTCATCGAATGCGGGCGATTGCTGAACAGCAGTTCCTCGATCGCACCCGCCGCTTGCGCCGGCCAGAGCCCGATCACAGGCTGCGCGGCAAGATAGCCCGGCGCGGGCGACAGGCGATCGAGCAGATCCTCCGGCAGCCCCGGGCTATCCACGCCGCAGGTCAGGACGGCAGCATAGTCGCCGTCCAGCGCGTGACGGAGCGCTGCGGCCAGGCCGCCAAGCGGTCCTGCTCCCGGCGCCGGCCAGTCGGGCAGCGTCGGCGCGGGCGCGGTCTCGCGGCCCACCACCACGACATATTCGCACCATCCCGCCAGCATATCGACCGCATGGGCAAGCAGGGTGTGCCCGTGGAACCCGGCCAGCGCCTTGTCGCTGCCGAAGCGCAAACTCCGTCCGCCGGCGAGAACCGCTCCCAGGATCATGCGAAATCCTCCGGCCAGTGCCTGAGCGCACTCAGCACCGGAAACGGCGCGAAGCCGCCCAGGGCGCAAAGCGAGCCCGATCGCATCGTTTCACAAAGGTCTTCGAGCAAGACAAGGTCTTCCCGGCGCGAACGCGCGATCGCGGGCGCATCCTCCCCGGCACGAATGCGGTCGATCAGTTCGACGCCGCGCACGGCACCGATGCGACAGGGCGTGCATTTGCCGCAGCTTTCCGCCGCGCAGAACTGCATGGCGAGGCGGGCCTGGCGGCTCATGTCGGCGCTGTCATCGAACACGACGATGCCGCCATGGCCGATCAGCGCATCGGCGGCCGTAAAGGCCTCGTAATCGAAAGGCAGATCGAAGCGGTCGGGATGGATATAGGCGCCGAGCGGCCCACCGACCTGCACCGCCTTGACCGGCCGCCCCGTCGCGGTGCCGCCGCCGATATCGTAAACCAGTTCGCGCAAGGTGATGCCGAATGCCGTCTCGAACAGCCCGCCGCAGCGGATGTTGCCGGCAAGCTGGATCGGCTTGGTGCCGCGCGACCGGTCGATGCCGAGGCGCGCATATTCCTCCGCCCCGCCTTCGGCCAGGATATGCGGCAGCGCGGTGAGCGTCAGGACATTGTTGATCGCGGTCGGGCAGCCGAACAGCCCGGCGACGGCGGGCAGCGGCGGCTTGGCGCGAACCTCGCCCCGTCTGCCCTCGAGCGAATTGAGCAGCGAGGTTTCCTCACCGCAGACATAGGCCCCCGCGCCCACGCGCACTTCGAGCCGGAAAGGCGCGACGATCGCCGCCGACAGCGCGATGGCGGCCTCAAGCCTGGCGACGGCGTGCGGATATTCGCTGCGGACATAGATATAGCCCTGCTGTGCGCTCACGGCATGAGCCGTGATCGCCATGCCCTCGATCAGCGCATAGGGATCGCCTTCCATCAGCATGCGGTCGGCGAAAGTGCCGCTGTCGCCCTCGTCGGCGTTGCAGACGACGTATTTGCGCGGGTTCGCCGCCTCGGCGACGGTCTGCCACTTGCGGCCGGTGGGAAAGCCCGCGCCGCCGCGGCCGCGCAGGCCGGACCCGGTCACTTCGGCGATCACCTGCGCGGGAGACAGGGTCCGGGCGCGGTGCAGGCCGGCCCAGCCGCCGGTGGCCTCGTAGTCATCAAGGCTCAGGGGCCGGGTCTTGCCGGCGCGCTTGAACGTCAGGCGCTGCTGCCGGGCGATGAAAGGATGGGCGGCGATCGGCCCGATGCACAGATCCTCCCCGTCGTTTCGCGAAACAGGGAGGATCTTTGGAACATCCGCCACGCTGACCGGCCCCCAGCCGATCCCGTCGATTTCGACCAGCGGCTCGAGCCAGTGCATCCCCCAACTCGATACCCGCTCCACCATGCAGCCCGCCTGCGCGAATGCCGAGGCCACGGCATCGGCGCCGCAGGCCAGCGCCAGCGCATCGTCCGCTATGCGCACCGTGGTCATGCCGCCCCGATCAGCCGGACAAGGCCGACCTCGTCCAGCCGCGCGAACAGGTCGTCGCCCACCCGCGCGTTCGGCCCGACGCTGCACAGGCCGAGGCAGTGAACTACGGTCAGCCGCACCCGCTCGCCCGCCGCCGCCTCGGCCGCCGGCACCAGCGCCTCCGCCCCGCGCGCCTGACAGGCCTCGGCGCGACAGAGCTGCACCTCGGGCCGCGGATCGGCGCTCTGGCGGAAATCGTGATAGAAGCTCACCACACCATGCACTTCGGCGCGGCTGAGGTTCAGCGCCCGGGCGATCTCCGCTTCCGCCTCGCGGTCGATGCAGCCGAACGCGGCCTGCACCGCATGGAGGATCGGCAACAACGGCCCTTCGCGGCCGTTATGCGCGGCGATGATCCCGGCAAGGCGCTGCGCCCGGCTCATGCGGGGAAGCGCGCGGCGCACCAGGCCGAAACCCGTGCCATTGTCAATAAACCACCACGCTGCGGATGGATTCGCCGGCGTGCATCAGGTCGAAGCCCTTGTTGATCTCGTCCAGCGTCAGCACATGCGTGATCATCGGGTCGATCGCGATCTTGCCGTTCATGTACCAGTCGACGATCTTCGGCACGTCGGTGCGGCCCCTGGCGCCGCCGAAAGCCGTGCCTTTCCAGATACGCCCGGTGACGAGCTGGAACGGCCGCGTCGCAATCTCCTTGCCCGCCTCGGCCACGCCGATGATGATCGACTGGCCCCAGCCGCGATGGCAGCATTCGAGCGCCTGGCGCATGACTTCGGTGTTGCCGGTGCAGTCGAACGAATAGTCCGCGCCGCCGTCGAGCATGGCGACCAGCGTTTCGACGACGTTGCCTGCATCTTTCGGGTTGACGAAGTCGGTCATGCCGAACCGGCGGCCCCATGCCTCCTTGGCCGGATTGACATCGACGCCGACGATGCGGCCTGCGCCGGCCAGCTTCGCGCCCTGGATCACGTTCAGCCCGATGCCGCCGAGGCCGAACACCACGACATTGTCGCCGGGGCGCACCCTGGCCGTGTTGATCACCGCGCCGACACCGGTGGTGACGCCGCAGCCGATATAGCAACTGGTCTGGAACGGCGCATCCTCGCGGATTTTGGCGACCGCGATCTCGGGCAGGACAGTGAAGTTCGAGAATGTCGAACAGCCCATATAGTGAAACAGCGTCTGCCCCTTGTAGGAGAAGCGGCTGGTCCCGTCGGGCATCAGCCCCTGCCCCTGCGTCGCGCGGATCGCGGTACACAGATTGGTCTTGCCCGAAAGACAGGCTTTGCACTGGCGGCACTCAGGCGTGTAGAGCGGGATGACATGGTCGCCGGGCGCCACACTGGTAACGCCCGCGCCCACCTCGCGCACTACCCCCGCGCCCTCATGGCCGAGAATCGAGGGGAAGATGCCTTCCGAATCGAACCCGTCAAGCGTGTAGGCATCGGTATGGCAGATGCCGGTCGCCATGATCTCGACCAGCACTTCGCCCGCCCTGGGGCCATCGAGATCGACCTCGACGACTTCCAGCGGCTGCTTGGGCGCGAATGCGACGGCGGCGCGGGTCTTCATCGGCAATCTCCTTCAGCGACGATATTACCCGGTATAGAGCGATTTCAGGCCGGATAGAATATTCTATGCGCGCTATGCGTCCGCCCACCTGCGCAGCAGGTTATGGTAGATGCCGGTCAACTGGATGATCGCCGGATCGTCCTGCCCGCGGTCCTGCGCGATCGTCTGGATCGCGGTGTCGAGCTCGAACAGCGTGCGGCGCGCTTCGGTGTCGCGGACCATGGACTGTATCCAGAAGAAGCTCGCCACCCGCCGCCCACGCGTGACCGGCGCCACCCGGTGCAGGCTCGAAGACGGGTAGAGCAGCATGTGACCGGCCGGAAGCTTGACCGGCCGGGCGCCGAACTGGCCCTCGACCACCAGCTCGCCACCGTCGTAGGCGTCGGGGTCTTCCAGAAACAGCGTGGCGGACAGATCGCTGCGCAGGCGGAACTCGCTGCCGCGCTGGATGCGCACGGCATTGTCGACATGGATGCCGAACGCCTCACCACCCGCGTAGGAGTTGAACAGCGGCGGAAATATCTTGAGCGGCAGCGCCGCGGCGAAGAACAGCGGTGAACGCCCCAGCGCATCGAGCACCATCGCTCCCGCCTGCCGTGCGGCAGCGCTGTCCTCGGGAAGCTGGGTGTTGCGCTTGGCCAGCGCCGACTGGTGCCCCGAGGTGGCGTTGCCATCAACCCATGCGGCATCATCGATAACCGCCCGCAGCCGGGCCACGCCGGCGGCATCGAGCACTTCGGGAATTTCGATCATCATACGCGGAAGCCCGGTTCATCTGCCTCAGAAGCTGTAGAACACACTCAGCACCGCCGAGCGCCGGTCGCCCGGTGTCGCCCAGCCGCCGACGACCACGCCGGTCGCCGCATTCACGTTGTTGCGGATGCCGGTATAGTAGTGCTCGTCGAACAGGTTCTGGATGTTGAGCTGCGCGGTCAACCCTTCGCGGATCTGGTAGGAAACGAGCAGCCGCTGAACGACATAGCCGTCCGAATAGAATTGCGTGCGCTCAAGCGGCGTGCGCTGATGCAGCGCGAACTTGCCCTGATAGGTCAGGCCATAGCCGACCTCGAGCCCGAAAGGGAACCTGTAGGACGTGAACAGGCTGCCCGAATGCTCGGGCGTTTGCAGAAGGCGGTCGCCGGCTTGCGGATCGACAACCCCATGTTCCTTGTCGAAATCGGAAATGCTCTGCCTCACCCGGCCGTCGAGATAAGTGTAATTGGCGAAAATCAGCCAATTGCGGGTGATATAGCCGGTGGCGCCGAGCACGATGCCATCCACCCGCGCGCGGCCATCGAGCGTTTGCAGGCCAGCGGGCAGCGCCGGATCGTTCGACGGCACGCGGAAATTGCTGCGCTCGTTGCGGAACACGGCAGCGGTCAGTTGCACCCTGTCGATATCGGCTTTCACACCGATTTCATAGCTCCTGGCCTGCTCTGGCGCGACATCGCAGAAATTGATGAATGTGCTGCCGGTGCCGCTGGTGCAGCCAAGGCGGACAGTAGCCGATGACGGCGTTTTCGCATTGGCGAAAGCGGCATAGAAACTGACATTGCGGGCGGGCTTGAACACCGCGCCGACGCGCCAGGAGAACAGATCCTCGTCGCTGCGCTGCACCAGCAGCTCGGCGGTGGAAGGCTGTGCCGTGCCTGGCGGATAGAAGGCCAGCGGGATCGGCCGGAAGGTGGCGCGGTTGTTTTCCCAGCGCAGGCCGCCATTGATCTCGAACCTGTCGTTGAATTCCAGATTGTCGAAAGCGTAGATCGCCTTGTTGAAGGTTTCCGACCTGGACTGTGCAGTCACGGTGAAGTTGACCGGGCCGGCATAAGCTGTGTCGGGGCTCGCCATGGCAATCTGCGGCAACACCAGAAGCTGATTGGCGGCATTGCGCGGCAGCGAGGCCGTGGTGATCGAATAGTCTTCCCAGGTCAGCGCGCCGCCGACGACCAGCGTGTTGTGAAAGCCGCCCTTGTCGCCGCTTTCGATGCGCAGGTCGGTCTGGTTGTAAAACAGCGTGTTGAGCTGGTCGCGGACCAGGCCGCGCGGCCCGTTGGGCTGGAAGTAGCCCGGCGCCACGGTGATGTCGGCAGTGCCGTAGAGGCCGGTCTGCGGGTTGAAGACGCCGGCGATGCTCAACTTGCAGTCGGCGCCCACCGGGCTGCCCGGCACTGCCGGCACCGGCTGCCTGCCCGTAGCGGTCAGGCAGAAAGTGCCCTGCGGCGCGCTTGTCCGGCTATACTGCGCCACACGCTGCCAGCGGGTCTGGTTGCGGATCGAGACCCTGCCGGTAAAGCTGTGCCTGAAAGTCGCCGTGGCCCGGTCGAGCGCTGTCTCCTGTGTGTCGAGATTGGCAATGCCGAAATAGTCGCTGTCGTCGATCTCGGCGAGTGGGCCGTCGTTCACCTCGTTCTTGAAATAGGGGACACCGTAGATCGGCGTGTTGTCGTCGTGCTGGCGGACATAGGCCAGCGTCAGGCTGGTCGGACCGTCGATGCCGATGGTGATCGCCGGCGCCACGCCCCAGCGCTCGAACTTCTCGACATTACGGCCCGGCACGTCGTTGTGGTGGTACATCGCGTTCAGGCGGACGGCGATGAGGTCGCTGACGCGGTGATTGGTATCGACCGTGCCGCGGTAGTAGTTGTCGGTGCCGCCGGCGGCCTGCACGATCGTCAGGTTGTCCGGCTGCGGCGCCTTCGACACGAGGTTGATCGTGCCGCCGACCGAGCCGGAGCCCGAATAGACCGAGTTGGCGCCGTTGTAGATTTCGATCTGCTGGAGGTTGAACGGGTCGCTGCGGGTATATTGCGCGCTGTCGCGGACGCCGTCGACGGTAATGTCGTTGCTGGCCGAATAGCCGCGCAGGTTGATGGTGTCGCCATAGCCGGCGCCGCCCTCGCCGGCGCCGAAAGTGATGCCGGGAATCGTCTGCAAGGCATCACGCAGCGTCAGCAGGTTCTGCTTGCGCAGCGTCTGGTCGCTGATGACGGTGACGGTCTGCGGCGTGTCGAGCAGTGGTGCCGGCGCCTTGGGAGATTCAAGCTCCGGCCTTGTCTTTTGCCCCTGGACAACGATCGGGGCTTCGTACCCGGCAGCCGTCCCGGCGTCCTCGGCAGAAACTTCCGCTGCGACGGACACCGGAGCGGTGGCCAGGAAACCCACGCAGGACAGCGCGAGAAAGGCCGGAGCGGCGGCGGACGGCTTGGACATGGATTCCCCCGAGAGCGATTTCACGCTCCCGCTATTGCGAATCTATTGCAGAGTCAATTTTATTGCGAATGATTATCATAATCACTCCGGGGCGCCGGCACATCGGCCAGGAGGTCGCCGCCGAGGGAGCGGTAGAGTGCGACGAGGTTGGCTGCCCGCAGCCGCTGGGTGTTCGCAAAGGCGCGCTCTGCGTTGTAAAGCGTCTGGCGTGCCGTCAGTTCCCCGAGATAGCTATCGACGCCGCCGCGATAGCGCAGTTCGGCAAGGTGGAGATTGTCCGCCGCCGCATCGCGACCGGCGCGGCCGGCGCGCAACTGGGCATCGATCGTGCCACGCCGCGCCAGCGCATCCGACACGTCGGCGAAAGCGCTTTCGATCGCCTTGCGATAGCCTGCCAGCGCCGCATCGCGCTGCGCCTCGCTCAAGCGGACATTGGCCCTGCCCGCGCCCGCGGCGAAAATCGTGTGGCCGGCGCCGCCTCCGGCCTGCCAGGTGAAGGCATCGCCGGTGAACAGCTTGCCCAGTGCTTGCGAGGCGAAGCCGAACAGCCCGGTCAGCGTGATTCTGGGAAACAGCGCCGCGCGCGCCGCGCCGATTTCGGCATTGGCCGCGCGCAGCAGGGATTCTGCCTCGATCACGTCGGGACGGCGCAGCAGGATCGCCGAATCGAGGCCGGCGGGCACCTCGCGCAGCCGCGCACCGGCATCCTCCACCGTCGCCGGCAGGTTGGCCGGATCGACCGGAGCGCCGACCAGCAGTTGCAGCGCGTTGATATCCTGCGCCACCAGCGTCGTCTGGTTGGCGACATCGGCCTGAGCGGTTTCGAGCACGATCTCGGCCTGGCGCAAGTCGCTGCGCGGCGCGATGCCGCCGTCGAGCCGGCGCCGGGTCAACCGCACGCTGTCACGCGCGGCATCGGCGGTCTGCCCGGCGATCCGCAGCAGGCTGCTGTCGAGCCCGTAGGTGATCCAGGCGTCGGCGACATCGGCAACCAGCGTCAGCCGCGCCGCCCGTGCCGCCGCCTTACTGCCGAGGTAGCGTTCGCGCGCGGCGCCGGTCAGCGAGCGGATACGGCCGAAGATATCGATCTCCCAGCTTGCGACCGAAACTTCGGCAGTGAAGGAATTGCCCGCACCCGCACCGGCCTGACCGCGCGAGCGGCGGTAGCCGGCATCGCCATCGAGCCGGGGAAAAAGCCCGGCGCGCTGGATATGATACTGCGCCCGTGCCGCCTCGATATTGGCGAGTGCGGTTCTGACATCCTCGTTGTTGGCCAGTGCCTGATCGATCACCGCGCGCAGCCGCGGATCGGCGAATACCTCGCGGTAGGAATAGCCGGGCAGCGCGGCCTCGCCCTGCTGCGGATAGGCCTCGCCAACAGGCCAGGCCGGCGGTGCAGGCGACGCCGGCCGGTGATAGACGGGCGCCATCGAGCAGCCCGCCAGCGCCGCAGCGCCGAGAAGAAGGGCGGACCAGCGCATCACAGCAGCGGCTCCTCATCCGGCAGCGGACCCTGCGGCCTGTCGGGATGGCCGTGCACCTGCAACCGCTTCAGCGTGTCGCGCGTGGTGCGGCGGACAAGCACGAAGAACAGCGGGATGTAGAACACGGCAAACGCGGTCGCGGTCAGCATGCCTCCGATCACCGCCGTACCGATGGCGATGCGGCTGTTGGCTCCCGCGCCGGTCGCGAGCGCCAGCGGCAGCACGCCGAAAATAAACGCGCAACTGGTCATCAGGATCGGCCGCAGGCGGATGCGCGCGGCTGCCAGCGCAGCATCGATGATGCGCGCGCCCTTGCGCTCGGCCTGTTCGGCGAACTCGATCATCAGGATCGCGTTCTTGGCGGCCAGGCCCATCGTCGTGAGCAGGCCGATTTGCAGGTAAACGTCGTTTTCCAGCCCGCGCAGCGTCACCGCGAAGACCGCGCCGACGAGGCCCAGCGGAATCACCAGCATGACCGCCACCGGGATCGACCAGCTTTCGTAAAGCGCAGCGAGACAGAGAAAAACGACGAGCAGCGAAACCGCGTAGAGATAGGGCGCCTGGCCCGAGGACAGCCGCTCCTGATAGGACGTGCCCGACCACGCCACCGAGACGCCGGGGTATCCGGCGACGATCCGTGCGAAGATATCCATCGCCTCGCCCGAACTGGTTCCGGGTGCCGGCTGGCCGTTGAACTCGTAATTGGAAATGCCGTTGAAGCGGCCGGTCGAAGTGGGTGCAGTGCCCCAGGCGGTCGTGGCGAAGGACGAGAACGGCGCCATCAGCCCGGTCGCGCTGCGCACCTGCCACTGGCCGATGTCCTCGGGTGCCGAGCGGTAGAGCCCTTCGCCCTGGACGAAGACGCGCTTGACCCGGCCACGGTCGTTGAAATCATTGACGTAGCGCCCGCCCCAGGCAGTCGACAGGGTGGCGTTGACATCGCTTTGAGCCAGCCCCAGCGCGGCCAGCTTCCCGTTGTCCACATCGACCCGGAGCGTCGGCTGATCGGGCAGGTTCGACATGCGGACATTGGCCAGCCGGGGCTCGGCACGCGCGTCGGCCAGGATCTGCTGCTGGACATTCTCGAAATCCGCGCGCGGCATGGAGCCCGAATTCAGCAGTTCGGCGGTGAAGCCGGTCGACTGGCCGAGCCCGCGCACCGCCGGCGGCACGGTGGCATAGAACTCGACATCGCGCAGGCTCGACAGCGCCTTGTTCGCGCGCGCGGCGATGGCCTCGACGGTGTTCTCCCGGCCGGGCCGCTCGTCCCAGTTGACCAGCGCCAGGAAGCCGCGGCCCGTGTTCTGGCTCGCGATCGCACCGCCCGCACCCGCCACGGTCTGCAACGAGGAGATGTTCTGGCCCTCATGGTGCAGGAAATAGTCGACGATCCTGGCCTGCGCGGCGATCGTGCGCTCGAAAGTGGCGCCGGCGGGCAGGTTGAACTGAATCTGCGCCAGGCCCTGATCCTCGTTCGGCAGAAAGCCCGAGGGAAGCCGCAGGAACAGCACCGCCAGCAGCACGACGATCAGGCCGTAGATGATCAGGAAGCGCCGCTTGCCGTCGACCACCGCATTGACCCGCGCCTGGTGCCAGTCGACCAGCCGCGAGAAGCGGCTGTCGAACCATTCGCGCATCTTCATGCTGTTGCGGCCGATGAAACCCGCGTGATCCTCGTCCTCGTGGCGCTTGAGCAGCGTCGCGGTCAACGCGGGGCTGAGAATCAGCGCGACCCCGACCGAAAGTACCATGGCCGAAACGATGGTCAGCGAGAACTGGCGGTAGATCACGCCGGTCGAGCCGCCGAAGAAGGCCATCGGCAGGAACACGGCGCAAAGCACCAGGGCGATCGCGACCAGTGCGACCTGGATTTCCTTCATCGATTCGACCGTCGCCTCGCGCGGGGTCATGCCGGGGTTTTCCCGCATGAGCCGCTCGACATTCTCGACCACGACGATGGCATCGTCGACCAGCAGGCCGATCGCCAGCACCATGCCGAACAAAGTGAGCGTGTTGATGCTGAAGCCGGCGACGGCGAAGACCGCAAGCGTTCCCAGCAGCACCACCGGCACGGCGATCGCCGGGATCAGCGTCGCGCGCCAGCTCTGAAGGAAGACGAACATGACGATGACGACGAGGCCGACCGCCTCGGCCAGCGTGATCAGGACGTCCTCCAGCGATTTCTTGATGAAGATCGTCGTGTCCTGCGGATAGGCGACGGCATAGCCCGGCGGGAAATTCCTGCTCTGCGCCGCGACGAACTGCTTGACCCGCTCGGCCGTGGTCAGCGCATCGGCACCGGGCGACAGGCTGACGGCCAGGCCCGCGCCGGGATATTCTCCCACCTGACCGCTGACCCCATAGCTTTCCGCTCCCAGCTCGATCCTGGACACGTCGCGCAGATGCACCGCCGAGCCGTCGGGCAGCGCCTTGACGACGATGTCGGCGAATTGCGCGGGCGTCGACAGACGCGACTGGGCAGTGACGGTGGCGTCGAGCATCTGTCCCGGCGGGCTCGGCACCGCCCCCACTTCACCGGCCGCGACTTCGGCATTCTGCGCGGCGATCGCATTGACCACGTCGCCCGGCATCAGCGCAAAGCTCGCCAGCTTGTGCGGATCGAGCCAGACGCGCATGGCGAATTGCGAGCCGAAGACGTTGAGATCGCCCACGCCCTCGATGCGGCCGATCTGGTCTTGCAGGTTCGAAACCATGTAATCGGCGATGTCGATGCTCGTCGATTTCCTGGTCCGGTCGTAGATCGCCATGACCAGCAGGGCGTCGGGATTCGACTTGGTGACAGTCAGCCCCTGCTGCTGCACCTGCTGCGGCAGACGCGAAAGCGCCTGCTGGACCTTGTTCTGCACCTGGACCTGGGCGATGTCCGGGTCGGTGCCTTTCTCGAACGTGGCGGTGATCACGACGCGCCCGCGCGAGGAGGAGGTCGAGCTGAAATAGAGCAGCCCGTCGATGCCGGTGAGCTGCTGCTCGATCACCTGGGTCACGCTGGTTTCGAGCGTCTCGGCCGAGGCGCCGGGATAGTTGGCGCGAATGTTGACCTGCGGCGGCGCGATATCGGGATATTGCTCGATGGGCAGCGTCATCATGCTGCCTATGCCGAGCAGCATCACGATGATCGCGACCACCCAGGCGAAAATCGGCCGGCCGATGAATATGCGGGACATGGGCGGTCAGTTCGCCTTGCCCGGCGAACCGCCCGATCGGCCGCCCGCTTGCTCCCCGACACGCGGCTGCTGCGGTGCGGTTTCCGGCACCGGCCTGATCGCCTGACCGTCCTTCACCTTGCCGAGACCCTGGGTGATCACGCGGTCGCCGTTCCTGAGCCCCGCGGTGACGATCCAGTCGGCGCCCCGCGTATGTTCGGCGGCAATCTGGCGCGCGACGGCCTTGTTGCCGGGACCGACGATGTAAACTCTGGCATTGCCCTTGGCATCGCGCGTCACCGCCACTTGCGGGACGAGAAAGGCATTGGTCGCCTGCGACCGGGCGAAAGCGGCACGCACGAACATGCCGGGCAGCAGCAGGCCCTGAGGATTGGGGAAGCGCGCGCGCATCGTCACCGTGCCGGTGGAAGGCTCGACCGTGACTTCGGAGAATTCGACAGTGCCCGCGTAATCGTAGTCGCTGCCGTCATCGAGCTTGAGCCGCACTTCGGCGGCCAGCGGCGCCGCGCCGCCGGCGGCCATCTGGCGGCGCAGCCGCAGCATGTCGCTCGAGCTTTCCTGGATGTCGACGAAGATCGGGTCCAGCATCGCGATCACCGCCAGCGGATCGGCCTGATTGGAAGTGACCAGCGCCCCTTCGGTAAAAAGCGAGCGGCCGATGCGGCCGGTGATCGGTGCGGGTACGGTGGTGAAGCGCAAGTTGATCTGCGCGGTGTTGAGCGCGGCGCGGTTCTGCGCGATCACGGCCCTGGCCGCGCGCGCTGCCGCCGCCGCGTCGGTATAGTCCTGCTGCGCGATCGCCTGTTCCGCGGCTAGCGGACGATAGCGGTCGGCCCTGGCCTGCGCCGCGCTCGCCTGGGCTTGCGCGCTGGCCAGATTGGCCGCGGCCTGGTCGGCGGCAGCGCGATAGAGGCTCGGGTCGATCTGATAGAGCGGCTGCCCCTGGCGGACAAACGAGCCCTCGGCAAACAGGCGCTTGACGATCACTCCCGAAATCTGCGGCCGCACTTCGGCGCTGCGCAGCGCGCTGACCCGGCCGGGCAGTTCGGTGGCGATCGGCACGGCGGTCGCCCGCACGATGCGGAAGCCGGCTTCGGGCGTGCCGTTCCGGCGCTGGTCCTGCCCCCCCTTGCCGCAGGCGCAGAGCAGCAGGCACAGGACAATGACTCCATTTCGCACGATGGACGCCCGATCGCGCCTGAACAGCCCCGAATTGGTTCGCATGTGCAACAAAATCAGAATCGGCCGCTGCGTGTCAAGTAACAGTTTGTCGCCATAGGCCATTTGCCGCGCAATGCGTCCGCCGGCCTGTCGGCCCGCCTGCTTGCCCCGCGCCCCGGATCGTGCGAGTCGTGCATACGGACTGCGAGGTGAAAACGATGGATGTCATGATCTTCAAATTGCTGTCGGCCGCCGTTGCCGGCGCGCTGCTGGTCGTGATCGTTCAGGCCATCCGGCAGGCTTTGGGCAAGCGCCGGGCGCAAGCGTCGTTTGCAGACCCGCTCGATGACGAGCCCCTGTCGCCGCCGGCCGAGGCACCGGAACCGGAACCCGAGCCGATGCTCCCCCTGCCCGCCGGGCCGGATGCGGATTTCAGCGCCGGCGTGCTCGCCCGGCTCGAACGGGTCTTCGAGCATCTCCGGGCAGAAGAGATCACGCTCGCGGAATATGTCCTCGAAGTGCAGGGCGAACAGGCGGACATCGCCGCCCATCTTACCGCATTGTACGCGCGCGACGCCGATCCCGCGGTGATCGACGATGCGATCGCCGCACGGGACGCGGTGCGCTGGTGCCTCGACTGGGCCGCCGACCGGAGCGCGCCGCGGGCATAGGGCATCGTGCGCAGAAACGATGCGGCAACAGGCAACCCGATCGCCTTCGGCCGCAGGGATGTCACGGGTCGTCGGATGATTCCGTCCGGCCCGCAATCGCTCCGGTTTCCTCGCTTTGGGCGGAAATCACCGTGGCCGCGACCAGATCGCCGACGACGTTGAGCGTGGTACGGCACATATCGAGGAAGCGGTCGACGCCCAGAATCAGGCCGATACCCTGCGGCGGCACGCCCACCGCGGTCAGGATCAGCGCGATCACCGGCAGGGAGCCCGCCGGCACGCCCGCGGTGCCGACGCCGGCGAGGATGCAGATCAGCATGATATAGGCCTGCTGCGCCAGGCTCAGTTCCACGCCGAAGAACTGGGCCAGGAACAGCACGGTCACGCCTTCGAACATGGCCGTGCCGTTCTGGTTCGCGGTCGCGCCGATGGTCAGCACGAAGCGGGCGATGCGCGGCGGCAGCCGGAGCCGGGTTTCGGCGACGCGCAGCGAGGTCGGCAGGGTGGCGTTCGAGCTGGCGGTGGCGAAAGCCATGACGCTCGCTTCCTGCGTCTCACGGAAGAAGGCGATCGGGCTCTTGCGCGCGAAGACCCTGAGCAGCACGGGGAAGACGCCGAACATCTGGATGCCCAGCGCCAGCAGCACCACGCCGACGAAAGCCGCGAGCTTGACGATCAGATCCCAGCCGAACTGCGCGGCAAGGTTGAACATGAAACAGAAGATGGCATAGGGCGCGAGCCGGATGACAAGGCCGATCAGCCGCATCGACACTTCGAACACGCCTTCGAAAGCGGACTTGAGCGTTGCCGTGCGCGGGCTCTGCACCAGCAGCAGGCCGATGCCGAAGAACAGCGCGAAGAACATCACCGCCAGCACGTCGTTCTCGCTCATCGCGGTGATCGGGTTCGACGGGATGATGCCGACGATCGCGTCGATGCCGGTCCTGGCCTCGCCCGATCGCTCGATGATTCCGGCAGCGTTGCGGCTCGCCTCGCCGATCATCTGCTGCGCAATGGCGGGATCGACACCGCCGCCCGGCTGCAACAGGTTCACCACGGCGATGCTGATTGCAACGGCGATGCCCGAAACCGCCACGGTATAGACCAGCGTTTTGATCCCCACCGACCGCAGCGTGCGGATTTCGCCCATTTCGGCGATGCCGACCACGAGCGCCGAAAACAGCAGCGGCAGCACCAGCATGAACAGCAGCCGCAGGAACACCTGCCCGATCGGCTGCGTCACATACATGATGAAGGCATCGACCCACGCCGCATCGGGCGCACCCGCATAGACGCCGAGCCCCAGTCCCAGCCCCAGCACGAAACCGGCAAGGATGCGCCATTGCAGGCGGCTATGGGCGGAAGCGGCAGGTGGTGCGGTCTGGGTCATGCGTTATTCCTCTCCCTTCCGGCGCCCGGCCGGGCCGGCGAGCGCGCTCCCGGCGATGCGGCGGTAAACCCGCGCGAGCACGTCGAGATCGGCGATCGCCACCGCCTCGTCGCGCTTGTGCATGGTCGCGTTGGACAGGCCGAATTCGATCACCGGGCACAGCGCGCGCAGGAAGCGGGCATCCGAAGTGCCGCCGCTGGTAGACACTTCGGGGACGAGGCCCGTTTCGGCCTCCACTGCCGCGGCGACAAGGTCCGAGAATGCGCCCGGCAGCGTCAGAAATGCCTCGCCCGAAATCACCGGCCGCGCGGTGGCGCCATGGCGCGCGGCGATTTCCGCAACGCGCGCCGCCAGCCCCTCGCCGGTGTGCAGGTCGTTGAAGCGGATCGCGATGCGCGCGGCCGCCCTGGCCGGGATGACATTGGTTGCCGGATTGCCGATCGTTATGTCGGTGATCTCGAGATTCGAGGGCTGGAACCAGTCGGTCCCCCCGTCGAGCACCAGCCCATCGAGTTCGGCCAGCAGCGCGACCAGCCGCGGCGCCGGGTTATCGGCAAGATGCGGATAGGCGACGTGCCCCTCGCGCCCTGCCACCTCGAGCCAGATGTTGATCGAGCCGCGCCGGCCGATCTTCATCGTGTCGCCCAGCCGCGCCACCGAGGTCGGCTCGCCGACAAGGCACAGGTCGGGAATGGCGCCCGCTTTCCGCATGTGGTCGATCAGCGCCAGCGTGCCGTATTTCGCCGGGCCTTCCTCGTCGCCGGTGATGACGAAGCTCAGGGTGCCCGCCTGTGCCGGCACTGCGCGCGCCGCGGCGACCATCGCCGCGATCGCGCCTTTCATATCGACCGCGCCGCGGCCGTGCAGCAGCGCGCCGCGCCGTTCGGGAACGAAAGGGGCCGATGTCCAGCCCTCGCCCGGCGGGACGACATCGACATGGCCGGCGAAAGCGAAATGGCGGCTGCCTTGCGGCCCCTGACGAATGGCGAAAAGGTTCTCGACCGGCCCGTCGGGCGCCTCGCCGCTGACCGCGCGATGGACCGCGAAGCCCAGCGGCACGAGCTGTGCTTCCAGGCAGTCGAACACGGCTCCGGCGGCGGGCGTCACGCTGGGGCACGCGATCAGCGCTTCGGCTAGGTCGAGGACGGTGGCGGCAACTTGCATAGGTTGCTTCGCATATGCACTATGCAGGGGCGAGACAAGCAGGGAGGAAGGGGCGCCTGTCCGCATCCTGCCCCAGGCGCCCGTTCTGCAAACGCCTTTTCGGATCGTGCGGTCATGCAGTCGCAAGCGCTGCGGGCAGGCTTCCCGAATTTCCCGAACCTCACTCATAACGGCCACGGCGAACTTTTTGGCCGTGGCCGGAAATGTGCCCGACAATCAATGGCTTCGACGGTGAGAAAGAGCCCGGCCTGTTTTGCGCTTTCGGTCCGTGTAGGAAAGCGGATTCTGCCGCGCCCGCAGGCGGGCACCCACCGGACCGGGGGCCGCTTCGCCCCCTGCATCGTCACCCTGAACTTGTTTCAGGGTCCATCGGGCAGTTTTACACCTGAAGCCGCCGGGTTGGCGGAGAGATGGACCCTGAAACAAGTTCAGGGTGACGGTGTGGGTAACGGGTTCGGAGTGAGAGAGCTGGCAAGGGCGGTGGTGTCATCGCCAGCCTTCCGGACAGGCTTCCGGATCTTCGCGAACTTCACCCATAGCGGCCACGGCGAACTTTTTGCCGCGGCCGGAAATGTGCTCGGCAATCAATGGCTTCGACGGTGAGAAAGAGCCCGGCCTGTTTTGCGCTTCCGGCCCGTGTAGGAAAGCGGATTCTGCGTGCGTCCGCAGGCCGGGCGCCCACCGGACCGGGGGCTGCTTCGCCCCCTGCATCGTCGCCCACACCGTCATCCTTCTTCGTCACCCTGAACTTGTTTCAGGGTCCATCGGGCAGTTTTACACCTGAGGCCGCCGGGTTGGCGGAGAGATGGACCCTGAAACAAGTTCAGGGTGACGGGCGTGGGATTCAGGGTGACGGTATGGGACGAGGTGACAGTGCGGGATGAGGAAACGGTGCGGGATTCAGGGTGACGGGTGCGGGGCGAGTGGTGCCGATATCGTGCGCGATGCCCTAGGCCCTGACCGGCACCTCGTACTGCTCGATCACCCAGTCCTCGCTTTCGGCCGCGGCGACCCATTGCTGGAGCCATTCGTGCCCCCACACCGCTTCCATATAGGTTGCGGCAAAGCCGGGAACCGGCACGGCATAGGTGATGAACCGGCTGACCACCGGGGCATAGATGATATCCGCCGCGCAGAAGCTGCCGAAAAGATAGGGGCCGCCCCTGCCGAAGCGCGCCCTGGCTTCGGCCCAGAGCGAGAGGATGCGGACGATGTCGGCTCTCGATTCGCTGCTGATTTCCCAGTCCTCGAAGCGGCGGCGGATGTTCATCGGACATTGCAGGCGCAGCGCCATGTACGAGCTGTGCATCTCCGCCACCATCGAACGCGCCATCGCGCGGGCATCGTCGGCCTTGGGCCAGAAACGGTCACGCCCCACCTTGTCGGCGAGATATTCGATGATGGCGGCGCTGTCCCACACCACCGCCTCGTCGTCCCACAGCACCGGCACCTTGCCCTGCGAGGGCGAGATGTCGCCGATCTGCTTCTTCTGTGCGTCCCAGTCCTCACCGAACAGCGGAACCTGGATCTCCTCGAAGATAAGGCCCGACTGCTTGCAGGCCAGCCAGCCGCGCAGCGACCAGCTTGAGTAGTTCTTGTTGCCGATGACGAGCTTCATGGCAGCGGACGCTAACCATTCAGGCGGGGGGAGTCGAGGATGAAGGGCCTGCGGCTTCTTTCCGGGTCGGGTCTGTCCGTCCCGCCGTCCTGCAAATGACCGCTGCCTGCTGCCGTGTCGCCACGCCCAGCTTTTGCAGGATCTGGCCGACATGATAGCGTATGGCCCGCTCCCCCAGATTCATGATCAGGGCGATATCGAGATTCGATTTGCCCTCGGCGATCCAGTTCAGAACCTCACGCTGAACGTCGGACAGCAGGCGCAATGCGATCGCCTCGTCGGCGGACACGGTCCGGCTGAGGCCGAGAATTTCCGCTTTGGCCATGGCAACGCTGCCCAGGAACGATGCCGCAAGCATCGTATCCGGCCCGTAGCGATGTTCCCTGTCGCTCCCCATGATGAACAGGCTGGCCGTATCACCGTGATAGGAAGGCGACACCAGAATGCCGCCGCCCACGCCCATGGATCGCAGATAGTCCATATAGCTGTTCTGGCGGCTGTCGGGAAACCGGTCGCGGGCCGTGTTCCACGACACCGCACGTTCGCCCGCCGCAATCCGCGCGACCATGGGGTCGGCTTCATGCCAGCGGTCATAGACTTCGAGAAATTCCGTTCGGAAAGTCGTGAACGTCGAATCCAGAATCAATTCCGGCCCGATCTTTTTGCCGCAGGAGAGCAAAACCCGGCCGAGCCCGAGGGCATTGCTCCCCCTGGTGGTTGCGGCGATCAGTTCATCCCGGTTCGCAGCCGCGAACAAGGCGTCGCTGGCCCGCACCGCGACTTCGAGAGCCGAGCGTGAGTCCGAAATGCCGGCATTGTCATTTTTTGCGATGCGGCGGGGCGAAAATCCGCTATCGTCAGCATTAGCCATCGTATCCGATCTCCTGAGGGTCGGGTTGGTGGTTAAGACCGGGGGAGGAGGTTGCAGCCTCCTCCCCCGGCCTGCCATCGTCAAGGCAGGTAACCGATTACAGGCTCTTCAGGTGGTAAGCCTGTTGCCCCCGCGCAATAGCGGCACTGCGAAAATCTGCGCCGGCGCGGGTTTTCGCCGGCGGCATCTGCGCGAAAACGGGGGAAAACGGGGAAGGCCCGGGGGTTACAATTCCGCATCCGCCAGCACCGCGGCGCGCAGTTCGTCGATGCCGGACCGGCGCTCCGCGGAAGTCGCCAGCACGTCGGGATAGGCCGCCGGGTGTTTCCGGGCCTCGGCCTCGGTCGCGGCGCGCACGGCGGCAAGATCGCCCGGCTTCACTTTGTCGGCCTTGGTGAGAACGATGCGATAGCCGACCGCCGCCTCGTCGAGCAGCCGCATCATCCCGGCATCGACCGGCTTCACCCCGTGGCGCGAATCGACCAGCAGCAGCGCACGCTTGAGCACCTGGCGGCCGCGCAGGAAATCACGGACCAGCCGGCGCCACTGCTCGACTACGGCGGGCGGCGCCTTGGCGAAGCCGTAGCCGGGCATGTCCACCAGCCGCAGCACCACGGGATCGCCGACATCGAAGAAATTGAGCTCCTGCGTCCGCCCCGGCGTGACCGACGTGCGGGCGATCGCGCGGCGCCCGGTCAGCGCGTTGAGCAGCGATGACTTGCCGACGTTCGAGCGTCCGGCAAAGGCGATCTCGGGCACGTCCGGGTCGGGCAGGAACCGGAGCGCGGGCGCGCTTTTGAGGAACGCAACGCGCCCCGAGAACAAACGGCTCGCGCGCCGGACAAGTTCCTCGTCCGCTTGCGCTCCGGCCGTCACTTGCCCGGCCGCGCCGCGCCCCGTTCCGCATCGGCCGCGCCTTTCCCGTTCTGCGCCCTGAGCTGCGGGTGGCGGCTGTAAAGGTACTTCTGCTGCCCGATCGTCAGCAGGTTCGAAGTGATCCAGTAGATCAGCAGGCCCGCGGCGAAAGGCGCCATGACGAACATCATGACCCACGGCATGATCATGAACATCTGCTGCTGTATCGGGTCCGGGGGCGCCGGGTTCAGCCGGAACTGGAGGAACATGGTCAGGCCCAGCAGCAGCGCCAGGATGCCGATGGCGAGGAACGAGGGCGGCGTGAACGGCAGCAGGCCGAACAGGTTCAGCACATGCAGCGGATCGGGCGCCGACAAGTCCCTGATCCACAGCACGAAAGGCTGGTGACGCATCTCGATCGCCAGGATCAGCACTTTGTAAAGCGCGAAAAAGACCGGGATTTGCAGGAAGATCGGCAGGCAGCCGGCCAGCGGGTTGACGCCTTCCTGCTTGTAAAGCGCCATGATTTCCTGCTGCTGCTTCTGCTTGTCGTCCTTGTAGCGTTCCTGCAACACCTTCATTTTCGGCTGGATCGCGCGCATCGCGGCCATGGAAGCGAACTGGCGCTGGGCGATCGGGAACATCACGCCGCGCACGATCAGCGTCAGCAGGATGATCGCCACGCCGAAATTGCCGACCGCGCGGAACAGCGCCATCAGCAGCATGAAGATCGGCTTGGCAAACCAGGAAAACCAGCCCCAGTCGATAGCATTGCCGAACCTGGCGACGCCGTCGGCCTCGTAGCGGGCAAGAACCTCGCTTTCCTTGGCGCCGGCGAACAGCCGCGTGGTGCGGGTGAATGCCTGGCCCGGCCCGACCACGACATCCCGGTAAAGCAGATCGGCGCGGTAGATGCCGGGTTCAAGCGCGCGGAAACCGCCGGCCGCTGCGCCGCCGTCGGGGATCAGCGCGGACAGCCAGTAGATATCGGTGAAGCCCAGCCAGTCGGTCCTGCCCTCGGCCGGCACGCTGCCGGCCTTGCGCACGTCGGAATAGTTGGTGTCGAAGCTGACCCTGCTGTCGAAAGCGCCGATCGGGCCGGAATGGATCTGGAAGGTATCGAGGCTGGCGGTCCGGTCGGTGCGGTTGATCAGCGCGAAGGGCCTGACCGTGACCGGCGCCGCCCCCCGGTTCACCACGTGCTGCGTCGCGGTGATCATATAGTCCTTGTCGATCGCGTAAGTGATCGTGAAAATCTGGCCGGCGGCATTGCTCCAGGTCAGCGTCACCGGCGTCTGCGGTGTCAGCCTGGCGCCGGCGGGCGCGGTCCAGATGGCGGTCGGCGAAGGCGCCTCGACACCGCCCTGGCCGACCCAGCCGAACTGCGCGAAATGCTGCGCCGGCGTGCCCGGCGGCGAAAACACGCGCGCGGGGCCGCTGCCCTTCTCGATCGTGGCGCGATGGCGCCGGGTGGAAAGATCGTCGATCAGTCCGCCGGCAAGGTTGATCGAACCCGACAGGCCCGGCGCATCGACCGGCACGCGAGTCGGCGCGGCCAGTTCGGTCTTGAGATCCCTCGCCTCAAGCGCGATGTCGTCCGCACTGGTGAGGCCGCCTTCGCGCGTCGGCCTGGCCGGGTGCGCGGCCCCGGCACTGGCACTGGCATCCGCGGGAGCGGTCGCCGCCGGCCGGGGCTTTCCCGCCTGCGGATAGAAATACTTCACCGCCGCATCCCAGCCGAAGAGGATCAGCGCGGTCAGCAGGACCGCCAGAATGATATTGCGCTGATTATCCACGGAGATCTCTATTCTTTTCCTGTCATGCCGGCGGGAACGGGGCGATCAGGGCACCGGGTCATAACCGTGCCCCCCCCAGGGATGGCAGCGCAATAGACGCTTCAACGCCAGCCAGCCACCCTTAATCGCACCGTATTTCCCGAGCGCGATGATCGCATATTGCGAGCAGGACGGCGCATAGCGGCAACTGGGCGCCAGCACGCGCGAAGGCCCGATCTGCCACAGCCGGGCAATGAGGATCAACAGCCGGGCGATCATGCCCGGCCCCTTCCCTTGCGCGGCGCGTCGCCCTTGCCTGCCTTCGCCCGCCCGAGCGCGGCGATCAGTTCGTCGCGCAGCAGGGCGAAGCCGCGCTCGATACCGCTTTCGCGGCCGATCAGGACGTGATCGGTATCGGCCATGCCGTGCGCCGGCAGCACATCGCGCAGCAGCGCGCGGAAGCGCCGCTTCATGCGGTTGCGGACCACGGCATTGCCGATCCGTTTGGTGACGGTGATGCCGCAACGCAGCCCCTTGCCGCCATTGGCGCGGGCCAGCAGCACGAAACCGGGCCGGGCAATGCGCAGGCCGCGGTTGGCGGCCAGGAAATCGGCGCGCTGCGTCAGGACCGCCGGCTTCACCGGGCGATCCTGCCAATTCTGGCTCAGGCCGAAAGCTTCTTGCGGCCGCGGGCGCGGCGGGCGCGCAGAACCTTGCGGCCGCCGACCGTGGCCATGCGGGCGCGAAAGCCGTGACGGCGGGCGCGGACAAGGCGGCTGGGCTGGAACGTGCGCTTCATCGCAAAACCTCGAAATCCATATCATAAAGGGCCGCCGCACGGGCCGCCGTTCAAACAGAGCCGCGCCGTTACCGGAGGGTACGGCCCGAGTCAAGATTGCCATTCCGCCGGCGGCCGGTTCCGGCGCCATCGGCCAAATCGCGCGCGGCCGGCGTCAATCGCTCGACAGCGCCGCGCTGCCGGGTCATCATATTTCCCCCGGAGTGATGAAGGGAGACATGGTTTGGTCGCGCTGGTTTCGACAGTGGCCTATCTCGGACTGGATGCACGCGCGGTCGAAGTGCAGTGCCAGATCGCGCCCGGCATGCCCGCTTTCGCGCTGGTCGGCCTGCCCGACAAGGCGGTGGGCGAAAGCCGCCAGCGGGTTCACGCGGCGCTTGCCGCGATGGGCCTGTCGCTGCCGCCCAAGCGCATCACGATCAACCTCTCGCCCGCCGATCTGCCCAAGGAAGGCTCGCACTACGATCTGCCGATCGCGCTTGCTCTCCTGGCCGCGATGGGCGTGGCCGACGCCGAGCTGCTGGCCGACTATGTCGCGGTGGGCGAACTGGCGCTCGACGGCCGGATCATTTCCTCGCCCGGCGTGCTGCTAGCCGCGCTCCACGCCTCGGCGAGCGAGAAAGGGCTGATCTGCCCGGCCGCACAGGGCTCCGAGGCACGCTGGGCCAGCGGCGTGCCGGTCGTCGCCGCGCCCGACCTCGTCAGCCTGCTCAATCACCTCAAGGGTACGCAGGTGCTGCCCCTGCCCGCGCCGGGCGAGGCGGAGCCGCCCGGCCGCGGGCCGGACCTGGCGCAAGTGAAAGGCCAGGAAGTCGCCAGGCGCGCGCTGGAAATCGCCGCGGCCGGCGGGCACAATCTCCTGATGATCGGCCCTCCGGGCGCGGGCAAGTCGCTGCTGGCGAGCTGCCTGCCCGGCGTGCTGCCCGAACTGACTCCGGCCGAGGCGCTCGAGGTTTCGATGGTCGCCTCGGTGGCGGGCACGCTGGAGGACGGGCGCATCAGCCGCGCCCGCCCGTTCCGCGCGCCGCATCACTCGGCCTCGATGGCGGCGCTGACCGGCGGCGGGTTCAAGGTCCGGCCCGGCGAAGTCAGCCTTGCCCATCTCGGCGTGCTGTTCCTCGACGAACTGCCCGAATTCCAGCGCGCGGTGCTCGATTCGCTGCGTCAGCCGCTGGAAACGGGCGAAGTCAGCGTCGCGCGCGCCAACGCCCATGTCACTTACCCGGCGCGCGTGCAGCTTGTCGCGGCGATGAACCCCTGCCGCTGCGGCCACCTGGGCGATCCCGCGCTCGGTTGCAGCCGCGCCCCGCGCTGTGCCGCCGACTATCAGGGCAAGGTTTCCGGTCCGCTGCTCGACCGCATCGACCTTCACGTCGAGGTCGACCCGGTCAGCGCCGCCGACCTTGCCCTGCCGGCGCCCGCGGAAGGCTCCGCGCAAGTAGCGGCCCGCGTGGCCGCGGCGCGGGCGATCCAGACCGCCCGCCTTGCCGGCAGCGGCGCGCGCACCAACGCCGAGCTGGACGGCGAGGCGCTCGCCGCCCATGCCACGCCCGACGAGGCCGGGCGCAAGCTGCTGATGCAGGCGGCCGAGGCCATGCGCCTGTCGGCACGCGGCTATACCCGCATGCTGCGCGTCGCCCGCACGATCGCCGACCTGGCCGGAGCCGGAACGATCGGACGCATCCACATCGCCGAAGCCCTGAGCTACCGCCGCCAGCCGCCGCGGGCCTGAAGGCGATTTCCGTTCAGGCCCCTGATCAGTTGAACGGGCGCAGTGTCAGGCGCAGCCACAGCTCGCGGCCGCGGTCGGCATAGCAGCCCACTTCATCGATCCCGGCCGGGCCGCCGATGCCGCCGCCGGTGATCTGCCCGCCGAAGTTGGTGCCGTTGGCAACATTCGACGAAGTGCAGGAACTGGCCGTGATCCGGTTCGTCAGGTTCTTGCCGATGAAAGCCACTTCCCAGCGATCTTCAGCGCCTTTCACCGCCAGGCCGAAATCGGTCTTGAAATACGACGGGGCGTAGAAATCGGCGCGGCGGCCCGGCGTGGTGAGGTAGCGCGAGCTGTACTGGCTGGTGTTGGTGAACGACAGTGTCCAGCCGTTTTCCAGCGGCATGTCGTAGGCAAAGCCGAAATTCACCTGCCATTTCGGTGCGCGCACCATAGGAGTGCCGCCGAGATCCTGCGCGCGGTAGAAGCCGGAGACGCCGTCCACCGTGATCGCGCCGGCGCCGGGGACGGCCTGGTTGGCGGAAGGGGTGAAAAGCTGGTTGCAGCCCATCGCAAAGGTCTGGCCGCCGTAGCAGGGCGCATCACCGAACGCGAGCAGGCGGGCATGAGTATAGGCCGCGCTGAACTGGAACGAGAGGCCTTCGATCGAACGCGGCGCATAGTTGAATTCCAGCTCGGCGCCATAGACCCGCGCAGCGCCAGCGTTGAGCGTGCGGTTGACCGGAGTGCCGCCGCCCGGCGTCGGG
>JAITWR010000182.1 GCA_031285165.1 Novosphingobium sp. | reverse complement strand
TACATCTTGTCGAGTCCGCCGAGCCGGCTTTCAGGCCAGCGCGGGCGGATCGCAAGGATCATCGCCACACTCATGCAGACAATCGCCACTAGACCGGTATATTGCACGGCCGCCGTGCGGATCGCAAAGACCCCGGACAACCGGAATACAGACGGGTCGGCGACGAGCCACAGCACGCTGACCAATGCCAGCATAGCCCAGAACATCTGTTGCAACTTTCGCATTTCAGTTCCCGTTCAAGGCCGCATGTCCCGTACTTGGCCGATACAAAACCTGATGGCATTGAAATTTGCCTGCGGTCAACGCGCCAAAGACAATCGCACCGCAACTTCGCACTTGCCCGCCAGGCCTGACGGGAACCTGACACGCCAAGCCCCCTGCAAGCGGGCGCGAGGCTGGAGTCCGTTTGCAAATGCGCGCAACAGGGTGTTTCCCACTCCATAGGATACTGCGGATAGTGCCGTTGCCCTGCCGGCAGTGACCGGAACTATTTCGGCCATGACTCCAATAGGATATGCTTGCAGGAGGTGTTGCCCGGGCCGTCACGGCCTGATAACAGGATGCCCCGGGTTCCGGCCCGGCATACTTGGTGTGAACGCGCAAAGGGGGCCATGTGGACCAATTCGTAGCGGCAAACCTCCTGCCTCTGGCGCTGACCCTGTCGATTCAGACTTTCGCGGTTTCGAGCATGCTCATGGTCGGCCTGCGCTATACCGTCAGCGATCTTTTCCGGCCGTTGCGCGATATTCCAGGCGCTGTTGTGGCGCTTGCCACCAACTTCATCCTCATACCCCTGCTGGCCCTGCTGTTGCTGCGCGCGTTCCCGCTGGACGCGCCTTATGCCACCGGGCTCATCATCGTCGCCAGCGCCGGCGGCGCGCCGCTGATCGTGAAGCTGGCGATGAACGCCAGGGAGGACGTGGGCTTCGCGGCATCGCTGATCGTGCTGCTGCTGCTCGGCACCATCGTCGCGATGCCGCTCATCCTGCCGCAAGCCACCGATGCGGCGCGGATCAGCCCCTGGGCGATCGCCCGGCCGCTGCTCATCACGATGATCGCGCCGCTCGTCCTGGGTTTCATCCTGAGACCGCTGTTCCCCCGGCTCGCCGAGCGTGCCGTCCCCGTCCTCGGCACGATCCTGTCGGTCGCCCTGTGGGTAATGGTGGGCCTTTCGCTGTTCCTGAACCGCAGCGCCGTCATCGGCATTCTTGGCGAGGGGGCGATCCTTGTTTCGCTGCTGTTCATCACGCTCGCGTTCGCTCTCGGTTATCTGACGGGAAGCCTCGACAAGACCGAGCGGATCGTGCTCGGGTTCGGCACCGGCCAGCGCAACTTCGCGGCCGCCATGGTCGTCGCGACCCAGGCTTTCGATGAGCCGGGCGTCGTCGTCATGGTCGTGGTCCTGTCGATCGTGGCGATGCTCCTCATTCCGTTCTCGACCTTCCTGGGCCGCCGCAAGATCCGCAAGGAAGCGTAACCATGTGAACATCGCGCGCGCCGGCTTGCGATCGGCTTCGGATGCGCAAAAACCGCAGGCAGAAGGAAGAAAATATGCCCCGCCCCAACTTCGTCTTCATCATGGCCGATGATCTGGGATATGCCGACCTCGGCTGCTACGGCGGCAGGGCGAACTGTTCCCCCGTGCTGGACCGGATGGCGACCGAAGGCGTCCGCTTCACGAACGGCTACGCCAATTCCTCGGTCTGCTCGCCTTCGCGGTTCGCCATCATGACGGGCCGCTACCAGCACCGGCTGAGAGGCGGTTTCGACGAGCCGATCGCGCGCGGCGGGCCGGATCTCGGACTGCCGCCCGAACACCCGACCATGCCTTCGCTGCTGCGCGACGCCGGCTATGCGACCGCGCTCATCGGCAAATGGCATCTGGGATCGCCGCCCTGGTTCAGTCCGCAAAAAAGCGGCTACCAGGAATATTTCGGGTGCCGCAGCGGCGCGGTCGACTTCTTCACGCACCGCAGCTTCGCCGGAACGCACGACCTGTGGGATGGCGATGACGAGGCACACGAGGACGGCTACCTTACGGACATCCTTTCCGATCGGGCCGCCGGCTATATCCGGCGCAGGGCAAGCGACGAACCTTATATGCTGTCGGTTCACTACACCGCGCCGCACTGGCCGTGGGAAACACGCGACGATCGCGCCGAGGCCGAGCGCATCAGGGACAAAGGCATCTTCCATCTCGACGGCGGCTCGCTTGAAACCTACCTCAGGATGATTCACCACATGGACGAGGGCATCGGCCGCATCCTGCAAGCGATCGATGAAACCGGCGGGCGCGACAACACACTCGTACTGTTCACCAGCGACAATGGCGGGGAACGGTTCTCGGACAGTTGGCCGCTGGTCGGCAAGAAGATGGACCTGCTCGAAGGTGGCATCCGCGTGCCCTATATCGTGCGCTGGCCCGACCGGATCGCGGCCGGAACGCTCAACGACCGGCCGGTGATGGGAATGGACTGGATGCCGACGTTCCTCACGGCGGCCGGCGTGGCGCCCCATGCCGACTACCCCCTCGACGGCATCGACATTTTCGGACCCAATCGCCCGCGCGACCTGTTCTGGCGGATGAAATTCCGCAACCAGAAGGCCGTGCGCTCGGGTGTATGGAAATGGCTTTCGATCGACGGGAACGAGTTCCTTTTCAACCTAGAACAGGACCAGCGCGAGCGCGCGAACCTGCGGTATCGCGAACCCGATCGCTTCATGAAGCTGCGCCGCACCTTCTTCGAATGGGACGAGAGCATGCCGCTTTTTCCGGAGGATGCTGCTTACGCGCTCGTTTATGACGAAACGAGCCTGGCGCAATCGGCAGGGTGATCGGCGCCGGCGCCCGGCCATAGGTGTGATCCTATTGGAAAAGCCGCTCGTACAGGCCGAGTTTCCCGCAGGCGGGCAGGATGCCGTCGATCAGCCGGGGCTCGCCGTGCTTCGCACCGCTTTCGCGAACAGAGCGCGTACACTGGCCGGCAAGGCGTCGATCCGCAAGGATGCGATCGCCGGACTGAACGCGGCTCTGAGCAGCGTGCCGCTCGACCGCAAACTGCGGGCCAGCCAGGTCACCGTGCTCGATGTCTATGGCAGTCTGTTCTATGGCGGCGCCCGCACGCTGGAGCGGCTGCTGCCCCAACCGCAGGGTTCGCGCAATACCGTGGTGATCCTGCGGTTGCGGGGGCGGGCATCCCTCGGAGCTACGCTGGTGACGGTGCTGGCGGACTATGCGCGAAAACTGGCCGCGGCTGACGGGCGCCTCTACCTGTCGGGCCTGGCCCCCGATGCCTTGCGTGAACTCACCGGCTCGCGCAAATTCGATCTGACCGGCCCCGTGCGCGCGTTCGAAGTCACGCCGGTCCTGGGAGAATCGACCAGAGCGGCACGGGCCGACGCCGAAGCATGGTTGATCCGCGCGCCGGAATCGGCACTCCAGCCCCCGCCATGAGCATCTCCCCCCGATAGCGACGCGAATCCCGCACGATCAATCGCCTGCGAAATTCAGCTCCAGCGCAACATTGTTGGGATCGGTCACGAATATCTGCCGCAAGTCGGCGAACTGGCGATCGTTGACCCTGTGTTCAAGGCCGAGTTCCTGCAAACGCTGCAACGTGCCGGTGAAATCCTCGCAAGTGAAAGCGACATGGTCGATCGAGCCGGTCGCCGAGCCGCGGTCAAGGCCGGCGTGGCGCTCGCTGTGGAAGGCCATCAGGTGAATGATCGGGCGATCGGTGGCATCGAGCAGCCAGGCGCCCTTGAAGCCCATCGCGGTGCCCGGCGTCTCACCGCGCTTGAACCCCAGCAGGTTCTCATAGAACCGGCACGTCTCGTCGAGATCGCTGGCGATGATATTGACGTGGTTCACCCCGTTGACCGGCATTTCTCTTCTCCCGCGGCGATGCCTAGCTTCGGAACACCACCGTTCTGTTACCGTTGATAAGCACCCGGTCTTCCAGATGCAGCCGCACGGCTTCCGCCAGCACCCGCCGCTCGATGTCCCTCCCCTTGCGAACGAGATCCTCGGGAGAGTCGGCGTGGGTGATCGCTTCGACATCCTGATGGATAATCGGCCCCTCGTCGAGATCCGCCGTGACATAATGTGCAGTGGCGCCGATCATCTTCACTCCGCGCGCATGCGCCTGGTGATAGGGCTTGGCACCCTTGAAACCGGGCAGGAAGCTGTGATGGATATTGATGCAGCGGCCCGAGAGCCAGGCCGCCATCTCGTCCGAAAGGATCTGCATGTAGCGCGCAAGCACGATCAGTTCCGCGCCCGTCTCCTTCACGATCTCGCGAATCCTCGCTTCCTGCCCGGGCTTGCTGTCGCGGGTGATCGGCAGATAGTGGAACGGGATATCGCCGAACGAGGCATGATCGAGCACCTCGCGCGGATGGTTGCAGACGATGCCGGCGACATCCATCGGCATCTCGCCGATGCGGCGGCGGTAGAGCAGATCGGCCAGGCAATGATCGAACCTGGAAACCAGCAGCAGCACTTTGCGCGGCTTGCCGTGGCTTCTCAGGTTCCAGTTCATGCCGAAATCGGCAACGATGTCGGCAAAGCCGGCGCGCAGTGCCTCGGGATCGGCCGGCCCCGGATCGAAAGCGACGCGCAGAAAGAAGTCTCCGCCTTCCAGATCGTTGAACTGCTGCGCCTCGATGACGTTGCCGCCTTTCCCGAAAAGATAGCCGGTAACGCGCGCGGTGATTCCGGCACGGTCGCGGCAGGACAGAGTCAGCACCTGAACATCGGTCATCGAGCAGCCTTCCGCTGCGAGAGCGCCCCCTCGCATTCGGCAAGCAGCGTGGCGATGATATCCGTGACAGGCTCTTCCCTGGTCACCATGCCGACCGACTGGCCCGCCATGATCGAGCCGCGCTCGACATCGCCGTCGATCACCGCACGCCGCAGCGCGCCCGCCCAGAAATGCTCGATCCGAAGTTGCGCCTCGCCCATGTCGATCGTGCCCTCGTCGAGCAGCCTGGCGACTTCCACCTGCTTGGCGGTGAATTCCTCGGTGCCCTTGTTCTTGAGCGCACGCACCGGAATCACCGGCAGGCGGGGATCGACCTGCACGCTTGCCACCGCATCACGCGCCGAAGCGCGGAAAAAGGCCTGTTTGAAAGCCGGATGGGCGATGGATTCGCTCGCGCAGGCGAAACGCGTGCCGAGCTGCGCCCCGCAGGCGCCCATTTCCAGATAGCCGGCCATCGCCTCGCCGCGGCCGATGCCGCCGGCAACGAAGACCAGCGCATCCTGTGCCAGCGCCGGCAGGATCTCCTGCGCGAGAACGCTGGTCGAGACGGGACCGATATGGCCGCCGGCTTCACTGCCCTCGATCACCAGCGCATCGGCGCCGGAACGCAGCAGCTTCCTGCCCAGCGCCAGCGTCGGGGTGAAGCAGATCACCCTGGCCCCGCTTTGCGCGCCATGTCCGTTCTTGCCATGTCCGTTCTTGCCATGCCCGTTTTTGATCGCCTCGACACTACCCTTGGGCGGGATACCGCCGGCCAGGACGACATGGCCGACGCCATGCCGCGCACAGACCGCGATCAGATCGAACAGTTGCGGATGCATGGTGATCAGGTTGACGCCGAACGGCCTGTCCGTCAGGGCTCTGGTCGCGGCGATCTCCCTGTCCAGCAGTTCGGGCGTCATCGCCCCGCAGGCGATCACGCCGAAACCGCCGGCATTGCTGATCGCGGCAACGAGATTGCGCTCCGAAACCCAGGACATGGCCCCGCAGAGGATCGCATATTCGCTGCCGAGGAATGCGGCGCCGCGCGCCATGAGATTGGCGGTCAAAGGATAGCTGGTCATCGATCAGCCGCTTAAGCCCTGCCGGCTTGCGCGGCAAGGCTGCGCGCACGTCTTTCCCGCCTCGCCAACCGATCGGAATTTCAGCTTATTGCGTAATATTCGATCGCTTTTATCAATCGAACCGCAGGAGGGTATACCTGCGTTACCGAGTCTGCGGAAAAGCAGAACCCCGGCGCCCCCGCGCAAAACGAGGGCGCAGTTCCCGATTACTCCGCGTCCAGGCCGTAGGCGGTATGCAGCACGCGGACGGCCAGTTCGGTCTCGTCCTCGTCGATCAGCACCGAAACCTTGATCTCGCTGGTCGATATCGCCTGGATATTGATGCCGCGATCGGCCAGCGCCTTGAACATCGCCGCGGCGACACCCGCATGGCTGCGCATGCCGACGCCGACGACGCTGATTTTCGCAACCTTGCTGTCGGCGATCATGCGATAGAAACCGATCGCTTCCTTCTGCCCTTCGATCAGCGCTTCGGCGCGCGGCAGATCGGCCAGCGGCACCGTGAACGTCACGTCGGTCTCGCCCTTGTCCTTGGCGACGTTCTGGATGATCATGTCGACATTGATATTGGCGGCAGCCAGCGGTCCGAAGATCGCCGCAACCGCACCCGGCTTGTCGGCGATGCGGGTCAGCGTGACCTTGGCCTCGTTCTTGTCGGCGGCGATGCCGGTGATCAACTGGCGTTCCATGTCCAAACCCTCTTGAATCCTGGCAAGTTCCTCGTCGGAAACGATCATCGTGCCGGGGATCGAATCCGCCGCCGGCGCGTCGTCGTCGATGAACGACGACAATACCTGCACCCGCACGCCTTCCTTCATGGCCAGGCTTACGGAGCGGGTCTGCAAAACCTTGGACCCCACCGAGGCGAGTTCCAGCATTTCCTCGTAAGTAACGTTCTTGAGCTTGCGCGCCTTGGCGACGATGCGCGGGTCGGTGGTATAGACCCCGTCGACATCGGTGTAGATATCGCAGCGGTCGGCCCCGATCGCCGCCGCCACCGCCACCGCGGAGGTATCCGAACCGCCGCGCCCCAGCGTAGTCACGCGGCCGCCCTCGCTCAACCCCTGAAAGCCCGGAATCACGGCGATCTCACCCGCCCCCATCGAAGCGAGCAGCCCTGCCGCATCAATCGTGCCGATGCGAGCCCTGGAATGGGCATCGTCGGTCCGCACCGGCAGTTGCCAGCCGAGCCAGCTACGCGCCTTGCAGCCTATCGCCTGCAAGGTAAGTGCCAGCAGGCCGGAAGTGACCTGCTCTCCCGCGGCGACGACGACATCGTATTCCGCCGGATCGTAGAGCGCGTTCGCCTCGCGGCAAAAATTGACCAGCCGGTCGGTTTCGCCGGCCATCGCCGAAACGACCACCGCCACCTCGTGCCCGGCCGCCTGCTGGCGGCGCACGATATCGGCAACGCGGCGGATGCGCTCGGTGCCGGCCATCGAAGTGCCGCCGAATTTCATCACGATCCGGGCCACGGATTGAAGCTCCTGCAATTCAAACGGGGCCTAGGCCCCAGGCGGGCGTCCTGTTAGGGATGCCCCATGGCGAATGCAACCATAAGACCCGCGGAAGCAGAGCATTTCGGCAAGCTTGCCGCCGACTGGTGGAATCCCAAGGGATCTTCCGCCATGCTGCACAAGCTCAACCCGGTGCGGCTGGGCTTCATCCGCGAGGCAATCGACGCGCACTGGCACGGCGATTCGCGCGCGATGCAGCCGCTGGCCGGCAAGCGCGCGCTCGATGTCGGCTGCGGCGCCGGACTGCTATGCGAACCGCTGGCCCGGCTGGGCGCCGAAGTGACCGGCATCGACGCAGCGGAGGACACCATCGCAGCCGCACGCGAGCATGCGCGGGGATCAGGCCTGGCGATCGAATATCGCCGGGGGGACGTCGCCGGACTGGGTCTGGCCGACTACGATCTCGTCTGCTCCCTGGAAGTGATCGAGCACGTCGCCGACAAGGCCGCTTTCGTGGCCGCGCTGGCGGCAGCGATGAAGCCCGGCGGGCTGATGGTGCTCTCGACGCCGAACCGCACGCTGCAATCGCGGCTTCTGCTGGTGGAAGCATCCGAAAGGCTGGGCGCGATCCCGCGCGGCACGCACTGCTGGAGCGACTTCGTGACACCCGAAGAACTGCGCGAACTGCTCGCCGCCGCCGGTCTGACGATGGGCGAGCCCAGGGGCATCACATGGTCGCCGGCACACGGCCTCCACCTCGCGGATGACCCGGCGCTCAACTACATCGTGACGGCGGTGCGGACGTAAAAGGCCGTTGCACAACAATAAAAAGGAGGCCGAAGCCTCCCTTGATTGCAATTATTTGCGGCTTATCAAGCAAGCGCTCATGGGAAAAACAGCTTTGCTATAGCGGCCCCGGCACCCAGCAAGGCCG
>JAITWR010000118.1 GCA_031285165.1 Novosphingobium sp. | reverse complement strand
CATCGCATCCACCGGCCCGGCGATAGTCCGATGTTCTTCGGACCCGTCGGGGCCGAGCCACGCTTCCGCTTCGATTCGCCCGATGGCGACTACAAGACGCTTTACGCCGCTCGCTCGCTCGAAACCGCCTTCGGCGAAACGCTCGTGCGCTCGCCAGCTATTCCTTATGTCACCTCGACGGCCGTCAATGCGCGGGTGCGCAGCGAACTGATCACCACGAGGTCGCTGAAGCTCTATCCGCTGGTGGATGCGGGCATTTCCGCGCACGGCCTGTCGTTCACGGACCTGCACGGCGACGCCTATGCGAAGACATGGGCGATCAGCGAGGAGAACCACCGCGCGACCACGGCGGACGGCATCCTCTACACGTCGCGGTTCGACAATCAGCGCTGCATCGCCCTGTTCGACCGGGCGGCGGACGCCGTGGCGACGACGCCGGCATGCGGCCTGCCCATATCGCCGGCCCTGGCGACGGTCCTGGCCCATCATTTCGGCAAGACCTATGTGGAACCGTGACATCGCGCACATTCCGGCAACCAGCAGTCTTCGCCCTTCGCCTTTCACAAACTTTCCTCCCCTTTTCCCACACGGCCGGCGCGGCGCGCTGGTGCCGTGTGCGACCGACGGGAAACCTGAAGCATCTATTTCTTCATCATCAGCGTATCGATCAGGAACAGCGCGACGAGGTGCGCTCGTTTGTAAACGCGGTAGCGCCGTTTCGCCTGGTCCACATGGTACTTCACCGTCGCATGGCCGATGCCGAGGATCTTGCCGGCCTCCCAGTCGGTCTTGCCTTGCGCGACCAGCGCCGTGCATTCCGCCTCGCGCCGGGTCAGCGGCGACCTGGTGGACGGGTGTTCGCAATGGTGGAGCAGCAGCGCCGCCATGAACCCGTAGAACGCCATGACTTCCAGCGCGGCGAGAAGGTCGGGCGACGTATCGACCGGGCTCGACGACATGAACGAGCAGGATGAGACCGGCTCGCCGGGCACACGGAGCGGAACCGTCACCGCATGGACGAGGCCGTGCATGCGGGCCTCGTTCAGCATGTCGATCTGCCTGTCCTCCAGCGTCACGAGGTCCGGTATCTCGTCCCATGTGAACGGGCGCTCTATTCGCTGGGCCGCGTCATGGACGGGATCGAAAGCATGGAGGCGCCGCGCGAGATAGGCATCGACCAGATCGGCGTGGCAATTGGTGACGATCCGATCCTGTTCGAGCCGGCCCGGCAGACGGCCATGCCGGACCAGCGCGACATATTCAAAGCCGGTTTGCGCCGCGCCCTGAACCAGCGCCTCGCGGAGCGCGTCGAGAGAAGCCGCAGCCCAGAGCCGTGACAGGATATCGCGAAACTCAGGCCCGACATACGCCTTACTCTCCGGTACGCTCATGCAAACTTGGGGACGCCGATACTGTGGGCGAGCGCCAGGCGGCCGGCGAGCGGGATGTCGCCGGTGCGGCAGGGGCGCCCGTATCGAGTGGCCGCAAGCGCGCCGCGCGCTTGCGTGAAACTGGACGTCACCGGCTCCCTCCCTGATCGCGGGGTGGCCGTGAATCCGGCGATGCTCCCCCCGGCCGGCGACGTGACGAAGGCCGCCGGCGTTTTGTCTTTCAATTCGTGGGTCCGGCGGCCGCGGACGCAGGCGCGCGCCGGGCCGCCCCCTGGTCACGGCACGCCCGCCAGCATGCTCCTGAGGGCCGTGACGCCGGCGTGGACATGGCTTTCGATCGCAGGCCCGAACAGGATCGCGTTCACGGTCATGACGGGGAACAGGAGAAGGACCAGCAGGCACAGCCGCCGTACCGTCCGCTCCACCCGGTCCGTGACGGCGAGGAAAGCGCGGCGGCGGGCCAGTTCCCCGGTCCTGGCGCTGAACAGCAGGGTGTCGGCGGTCCGGCCCAGGGCCGCCTCGGCGACGGGTGCGGGATCACTCATCAACCGCCCATCCTCAGCAGTTTGGCGAGGTCGCCCTCCTCGTAGAACGAGGCGCCGTCGAGCCTCAGCCGGCCGCAGATCTGGTCGAGGCCGGCGTCGACCTCGGCCAGGGCCTCCCGCGGCCTGCCCGCCAGCAGGGCGCGAGCGATGCCGGCCTGGAAGCCGGTGTAAAAGGACGGCGGCGGGAACGTGCCGTAGAGCTGGAGCGACAGGGTCAGCAACACGACCGTGCGCGCCACCTGGTCGGTGAACAGGGCCGAGCCGTGGATCGCGGCCAGCAGGATCAGGAACTCGATGCCGAGCAGGTGGGCGGCGACCGGATCGCCATCCTTGTCGGCCTTCTCCTGCGCCTCGAGATGCAACGCGATCAGCTTGCGATGCCCGGCGGATATCCGGCGGGACCGGTCGGCAAGCTCACCGATGATGTGCCGCATGGCCATGCCGAGCAAATCGAGCGCGGCCGCCGTCTCGACGGGCGCCGGCGCGATGACATGCGCGTTCTGGTAGGGCGGGACGGCGAGATAGCCTTCGGCCGCCATGTACTCCAATACGCCGCGCACGATCGTTCGACTGGCCCCGAACGCCTTTTCGAGCACGGACTCCGTAAGCGGCGCCCGGGCTTTCATGCGACCATCGGCGATCGGCCGCCACAACCGGTTGTAGATAATCGCCTTGCGCCC
>JAITWR010000006.1 GCA_031285165.1 Novosphingobium sp. | reverse complement strand
TGCGGCTCAGGGTCCATCGGGCGTTTTGCTCCTGCTGCCCGCGGTGTCGGCGGCACCATGGACCCTGAGCCGCAGGCCAGCGCAGCTAAACAAGTTCAGGGTGACGAAGAAGGGTGACGAATGGGTATGTTCCGAAAATGTTCCACGTGGAGCACTTTCCAACATCAGCCTTTTGCGCGCTCCCCGGTACGGGCGGGGGCCGCAGGCAGGCGCCGCACAGCGGCCCGGCAATCACCCAAGCGCTTGCTTGCCCATCCTTCCACTTTATAGGCGTGGCATAACGGGATATCATCCGACTCGGGAAAGGAGAATGACAATGGCAGAGGACAACCCCGGCAGAACGGTGATGAAAGCGGGCGTCGATGATGCGAAGTGGTACTGGCTGGCCGAAGGCTGGGCGCCCGGCGGGCATATCCGCGAGGTGGACTATGCGGCGAACACCCGCGGGCTCGATCCGCTGTTCGCAGGCATCAAGATCGTCGACTGCGACACCCATTTCACCGAACCCGCCGACCTGTGGATCAGCCACGCCCCGGCCGGCATGAAAGACAGGATGCCGCGCGTCGAGCGTATCGACGGCGCGGACCAGTGGTTCGTCGGCGACAGGCACTTCGGCTCGATCGGCGGCAACGTCATCGGCCGGGACCGCAACAAGCTGCTCGGCCGGCTGGCGTTCCAGAATTACGACCAGATCGATCCCGGCTCGTACCTCGTCGCGCCGCGGCTCGCGGCGATGGACGCGATGGGGGTCTGGGCGCAGATCTGCTTCCAGAACGGCGGCGTGACCCAGGTGGGCTCGCTGCTCGGCCTCGACGACGAGCCGCTGGCGATCGCCATCACCGAAATCTACAATGATGCCTGCAAGGAACGGATGGACGAATCCGGCGGCCGCATCAACTGCATGGGAACCCTGCCCTATTGGGACAGGGACATCATGAACCGGGAAATGCGCCGCCTGGTCGATATGGGCATCAAGGGCATCACCCTGCCCGACCGCCCCGAACGGGTCGACAGTTCCAGCCCCTACATCGGCCCCGACGGCAAGGTTTCGCCGTTCTGGGAAGAGACGTTCGACATCTGCAACGCGACCGGCATGGCGCTGAACTTCCATCTCAATGCCTCGCTCGATGCCAATTCGGCGATCTGGGACAATCTCGGCTTCGACCAGAAGCTGCCGATCCATGCCCTGCTGCACCACATCGGCTGCGCCGCGACGCTGTCCAATTTCATGGTTTCGGGCCTGCTCGACAAGTACGAGGAACTGAAGATCGGCCTGATCGAAAGCGGCATGGGCTGGGTGCCGTTCTGGCTGGAAGGCATGGAGCACCAGCTCGACGAATTCCGCACCGCCGAGAACCGCGGCCTCAAGCGCCGGCCGAAGGAGTATTTCCGGAAACACTTCTGGGTCAGCTACTGGTTCGAGGACTATGCCCCGAAACACCTGCTCGAAGAAATCGGCGTGGACCGCGTGATGTTCGAAACCGACTACCCGCACCCCACCTCGCTCTATCCGGGCGTGCAGGACAAACTGGTCGAAACGCTCGGCGCCCACGATTACGCAATTCGCAAGCGCGTGCTCGAAAGCAATGCGGCAGAGCTGTACAACCTGCAATTCTGAAGCGGCCAGGGACAGCCCCCTGTATCTGGACAGTCAATCGGGTTGAGCGATGCAGGCGCGGGTTGCGTGGGCCCTGGCGTTGGGCCTTTTGCCCGCATTGCGTCAGCCGGGTTCTCCTGCGTCGCGCGCGGCTGCCCAGGGTGCGAAAGCGGGGGTGTGCTGCCGGGCTGCTTCGGCCAGGGTGATCCGGTCCAGAACCGCGAGGAAAGCCGCCAGTGCCTCGGCCAGAAAGCCGCTGGTGCTGCAATCGCCGCGCAGCGCGCAGCGGCCGCAGTCGGCGAGTTGCATGGCCCTTTCCAGCACGCGGACGACCTGGCCGATCGTGATCTCCCCGGCCGGCCGCGCCAGTGCGACACCGCCGCTGCGCCCGCGCCGGCTGTGGATGAAGCCTTCGCGCGCCAGCGCCTGCGCGACTTTGGCGACATGGTGGTATGACAGCTTCTGGCTTGCCGCGAATTCGGGCAGCGCGACCGGCCCTGCCGCATCCCCTGCCGCCGCCCTTTCCGCATGGCGTGCGAGGACGATCAGGAGACGCAAACCGTAGTCGGTGTGCTGGGTGAGCTGCATGCGACCATCCATGTGGGAAAAGCGCTTGCCAGAATCAAGCGGCCGCAATACCGGCATATAACATACCTGATTTGGATGAGGAGAAACGCAATGCGCACTGCTTCCGCCGCTGCCATGGAAATCGTGAAAGCCACTGCTCCCGCGCTGGAGCAGCACGGCGTCGAGATCACCACGGCCATGTACAAGCGGCTGTTCCGCAACGAAGCCGTGAAGGCGATGTTCGACCAGGCCGCGCAGGAAAGCGGCGAGCAGCCGAGGCGGCTTGCCGCAGCGATTCTCGCCTATGCGAAAAACATCGACAAGCTGGGCAATCTCGGCCCGGCGGTGGAGCGCATGGTCACGCGCCATGTCGAGACGGGCGTGAAGCCCGAGCACTATCCGTTCGTGGCCGAAGCCCTGCTTCCCGCGATCCGCGAGGTGCTGGGCGCCGATGCCGCCACCGATGAAGTGCTGGCCGCCTGGGGCGAGGCTTACTGGATGCTCGCCGACATCCTGATCGCCGCCGAAGCGCAGGCTTACGAGAAACGCGGCGCGGCGTGATCCCTGCCCCTGCCCCTTCCGGAAGGGGTGAAGGGAGGAGGAGCAGGGGAGAAGAGGAAGGTCTTTTCCCTGCTCCTCCGTACCGCAGGGATGTTTACAGCCTGGGCAGCGTCACGCCTTTCTGGCCCATGTATTTCCCGGCGCGGTCGGCATAGCTCACTTCGCAGGGCTCGTTGCCCTGGAGGAAAAGGAACTGGCAGGCGCCTTCGTTGGCGTAGATTTTCGCCGGCAGCGGCGTGGTGTTGGAAAATTCCAGCGTCACGTGCCCTTCCCAGCCGGGTTCGAGCGGGGTGACGTTCACGATGATGCCGCAGCGCGCATAGGTCGATTTGCCCAGGCAGATCACCAGCACGTCGCGCGGCACGCGGAAATATTCGACCGTGCGCGCCAGTGCGAAGCTGTTGGGCGGGATGATGCAGATGTCGGTCTTGCGGTCGACGAAGCTGTTCGCCGCGAAGTCCTTGGGGTCCACCAGCGCGTTGTCGACATTGGTAAAGATCTTGAACTCGTCCGCCACGCGCGCGTCGTAGCCGTAGGAGGACAGGCCGTAGGAGATGCAGCCGTCGCGCCGCTGCGCCTCGACGAAAGGCTCGATCATCCTCGCTTCGCGCGCCTGTGTCCGAATCCATTTGTCGCTGAGAATCGCCATCCACGCCTGATTGCCGAGGGTGCGCGTCCCGGCAAGCGGCCGGGATAGCCTTCTCCACCGCGAAATCGCCCGCCCGGCCGCCGGGACGGCAGGATATCGGCTTTGCCCGGCTGGACTAGAGCATCGCGCGGCCCTATTATCCGGCCATCCCCGGGGAGCCGAGCGGCTGAGAGGTGGGCGTAGCGCCCCACGACCCGTCGAACCTGAACTCGTTAATGCGGGCGGAGGGAAGGGCAACGCGCCAGCGCTCCCCGGCCCACTTCCGCCCACCTGAGGAGCGCATAATGGCCGACATCGATTCCCGCCTCGAAGTCCCCCCCGCAGGAGGCGCGTTCCCCCCCGCGGGAGGCGCTTTCAGCGTTACCACCGGGCCGATCCGGGGCTCGCGGAAAGTCCACGTCGGCCCGCTCGGGGTCGCGATGCGCGAGATCGCGCTCGAACCTGCCAGCGGCGAGCCGCCGGTCCGGGTTTACGACACCTCCGGCCCCTACACCGACCCCGGCGCGCGGATCGATATCCAGCAGGGCCTGCCCGGGCTTCGCCGCGAATGGCAGCTCGCCCGCGGCGATGTCGAGGAATACGACGCGCGCAGCGTGAAGCCCGAGGACAACGGCCTGAAAGGCCCGGACCGCTCGGCCGGCGTCCCCGCGTTCCCCCATGTCGTCCGCCGGCCATTGCGCGCCAGGCCCGGCGCCAACATCAGCCAGATGCACTATGCCCGGCGCGGCATCATCACGCCCGAGATGGAATATGTCGCCACGCGCGAGAATCTCGGCCGCGAGATGCTGAAGGAATATGCCCGCGACGGGCAGGACTGGGGCGCGGCGATCCCCGACTACGTCACGCCCGAATTCGTCCGCGACGAGGTTGCCCGCGGCCGCGCGATCATCCCGTCGAACGTCAACCATCCCGAATGCGAACCGATGGCGATCGGCCGCAATTTCCTGGTCAAGATCAATGCCAACATCGGCAATTCGGCAGTCGCCTCCGATGTCGCATCCGAAGTCGACAAGATGGTCTGGTCGATCCGCTGGGGCGCCGACACGGTCATGGACCTGTCGACCGGCCGCAACATCCACGACACACGCGAATGGATCATCCGCAACGCGCCGGTGCCGATCGGCACCGTGCCGATCTATCAGGCGCTGGAAAAGGTTGGCGGCATTGCCGAAGACCTCACCTGGGAGATTTTCCGCGACACGCTGATCGAACAGGCCGAGCAGGGCGTGGACTATTTCACCATCCATGCCGGCGTGCGCCTGCCCTATATCCCGCTGACCGCGAAGCGCGTCACCGGCATCGTCAGCCGCGGCGGCTCGATCATGGCCAAGTGGTGCCTTGCCCACCACAGGGAATCGTTCCTCTATGAACACTTCGACGAGATCACCGGGATCTGCAAAGCCTATGACATCGCCTATTCGCTGGGCGATGGCCTGCGCCCCGGCTCGATCGCCGATGCCAACGACGAAGCGCAGTTCGCCGAGCTTTACACGCTGGGCGAACTGACCAGGCGCGCCTGGGAACAGGACGTGCAGGTGATGATCGAAGGCCCCGGCCACGTGCCGATGCACAAGATCAGGGAGAACATGGACAAGCAGCTCGAAGCTTGCGGTGAGGCTCCGTTCTACACCCTGGGGCCGCTCGTCACCGACATCGCTCCCGGTTACGACCATATCACCAGCGGCATCGGCGCGGCGATGATCGGCTGGTACGGCACGGCGATGCTCGGCTACGTCACGCCCAAGGAGCATCTGGGCCTGCCCGACCGTGACGACGTGAAGGTTGGCGTGGTGACCTACAAGCTCGCCGCCCATGCCGCGGATCTGGCGAAAGGCCACCCGGCGGCCAGGGTCCGCGACGACGCCCTCTCCCGCGCCCGCTTCGAATTCCGCTGGCGCGACCAGTTCAACCTGAGCCTCGATCCCGACACGGCCGAACAGTACCACGACCAGACCCTGCCGGCCGAAGGCGCCAAGTCGGCCCACTTCTGCTCGATGTGCGGGCCGAAGTTCTGCTCGATGAAGATCACGCAGGAAGTGCGCGAATTCGCGCGCTTGCAGAACCAGCCCTCCAACAGCTTCGTCGCAGCGGACGAGGCCGAGGCGGGCATGGCGGAAATGAGCAAGGTCTACGAGGAAACCGGCCGCGAGCTGTATATGGGCGCGGGGGAGCGGGATTGAGGAAAAGGCGGGTCAGCACACGCCGACCCGCCAATCAAAAGCCCTCTAAAAAAGAGGTCATTGGATTACTTTGCGGACAGTAGCTGGTCGGGCAGCGCACTGGCATTCGTCATATTATCCGAATGTGACAAAGATTTAGCTTCGCTATCCGTCAGAGCGAGTCCGAGCTTGGCCTTAATAAACGCCTTGGTCGCAGCGCGCGCCTGTCGATTGGAGACGACGGAGTTGGAGACGATACAGACGTTCTCCCATTCATGGTTCTTCTTGCTCCAATCGATGGTCTGGAGCATCGCTAGCTTCGTTTTCCAGTCCGGCTGGTGCAAGAGATCTGCACCGAGACCGCCCATCGCTCGAAGAACGGTCGAGTGGGAGGAAATCTTTTCCTGTCGCAATTCCAATGCTAGCTTTTGCCCGTTCAGCACTTTCAGCCAGTCAGCCATATTCGCTGCGACCTGGTTCCAGTATTCCGCCAGCAGTTCCGCATTGCCAACGATGTCATTTTTTTTGCCGACAGCCTTAAGCAACTCGACGTTTGCGTCGTACAAGGCGGCGAGCGTGAACAGCTTGGTGGACTTAACCCCTAGCGACACGTTCTCCTTGTCAGTTAGCTCCTTAAGGACAGGCACCTTGTCGATCATGGCGAGAGTGGCCGCGGCCATGTCGTCGCGCTTGTCGAAAAGGATGTCGAGCGACTTTGAAGTCTTTGTGACGTAACGGTTCAAGTCGGAAAACATCTGCTGAACCCTGTCGGTAGTTTCCCACGGAAACAGCAAGATCGAAATCGCATCCTTGCCGATGGGCACGCCCTTCTCAAGGGCATTCACGATACCTGCGCAACGATGCTGACCATCGTTGATGATAAGTTCGTCACCCAGCTGCAAGATTAGCACGCCGATGTCCGCGCCATCCACGTAGGGTTCGAATTTCGGCTCCGCCTTGTAAGAAGCCGTGATGGACGAGAACAGATAGTCGTCCTCGTTTTCCTCGATATACCTCGTCAAATCGGGAACGCGCTTTTCGTTGAGAACACGCTGCTCGCGATCCTCAGGGCTGATACCCGCCCAGTTCGTGAACTTGAAAAACTGCGGCACGCCACTCATCGGCATGAGGCAGGAGTAATAGGTGCGGCTTCCCATTTTGCCGCGCATCGCCGGGATACGAACTTCCAACATTATTCAGCTCCATTGTCGAGCTCGCAAGGGATAGATCGAACAGCTCGCTCTTATGTTTCCCCGAGCTCGTAATCACATTTTTGCAGCTGTCTCGAAATCTGTCAAGTCGACTTGCTGAATTTTTACAGCTCTCAACGGTTATATATAGAGCTCGTAAATTTTGGCCGTAGAGCTGCATCCAATAATGATAACTTTTCCTATAGGTTGAATTCCGTTATAATTCTCGTATGAACACCACGCTCAAAATCACCAGGATCGGCAATTCCGCCGGTGTCGTCCTGCCCAGGGAACTGCTTGCCCGCCTGCGCGTGGGGCCGGGGGATAGGCTGCATCTGACCGAGGCCCCCGATGGTATGCGCCTGACCGCGCACGATCCGGCTTTCGCGGCCGACATGGAAATGGCCGAGGAGATCATGCGCGAGGACCGCAAAATCCTTCGCGCGCTTGCAGAACCAGCCCTCCAACAGCTTCGTCGCAGCGGACGAGGCCGAGGCGGGCATGGCGGAAATGAGCAAGGTCTACGAGGAAACGGGGCGCGAGCTGTATATGGGCGCGGGGGAGCGGGAGCATGACTAGCCGCTGACAGAAATTTTGCCCGTCGACGGCTTGGTGATATGGCTAGAGCATCGTACGCAAAAGTGGGAACCGATTTTGCGCAAAAAAAAAACGATGCGACAACAAAAACCTGGAGCAAGATTCGTGATTCACAAATCACGCCTCTTGCTCCAGGTCGTTAACCGGAGGGGGCTGAATTGAATCTCAGAGAGCACGCGTTTGAGCTATTGAAGTCTCAGCCGGACCAACGATTCAAGGCCCGCGAGATTGCAGAGTGGATTCATTGCACTTACCCTGCCGAAACTCTTGATAAGATGAAGCGAAGCAGCTTTCTCGAAACGGAGGTAGTCCTCCTAACACTACAGTTGTATTTTGGAGTGAGTTTTGTAGTGGGATTGGGCGGCGGCAGCTTGATGTCGCCGCCTCCACAGCGACCAGGCGATAACAAAGGCGGTGGAGATGGGCGGCC
>JAITWR010000186.1 GCA_031285165.1 Novosphingobium sp. | reverse complement strand
TGTTCGTGGCGGTGCTGGTCTATTTCTTTCTGGATGGCCTGCAATATCCCTCTTCCGGCGGACCATATTTTTCGATCTGGCTGCCGCTTCTGGGCATGCTGATCGCCATCCTGGCGGGCGCCGGCATTCTCCACAACAAAGGGAAGCACACCATGGCCACGGTGCTGCTGGCCCTGCTCGCCGCTCCGCCGGTTCTCTACATTGCGTTTTTCGGCCTGTTGATAGCCACTGTCGACAGATGGAACTGAGCCTGACCGGCCGGCGAAAATCCTGGCCCGCACCGCCCGGGGTTGCGATGTTCCCGGTTGGTTCTTTTTGTCGTTTACAATTCTGATTTACAATGATAATTACAGCATTTCGCGGACGCCGGCAGGCGAGATTCGCCGTGCGCCATAAGGGTGATGTTTGTGATGTTCCGCAATCAACCGTTCGTGCCGTCCTGTAACAATTCCATGTCCCTGCCGCCCGGTGTGAGCCCCTGAATGCCGCCCCTCCCCCACCAGGCCACCTGCGTCGCCATCGGCACCCGCGCGCTGCTGATCGAGGGGGCGCCGGGCAGCGGCAAGTCCAGCCTGGCGCTGGCGCTGATCGATCGCGGCGCAGTGCTGGTCGGCGACGACAGCGTCATGCTCGAAGCGCGCGGCGGCCGGCTCATCGCGCTGCCGCACCCCGAAACGCGCGGCCTGCTGGAAGTGCGCAACCTGGGCCTGCTGCCCTTCCCCCTGCGCGACGAGGCGGCGGTGGCGCTGGTCCTGGCGCTCGACCCCGACGCGCCGCGGTATCCCGACCAGGCCGAGGCAGTCCGGCGGGCGGGGATCGCGCTTCCCCTGCTGCGGCTCCGGCCCGCCAGCCCCGTGCTGCATCTCAAGGCCGAACTCGCACTCGAACGCTACGGGATCGATCCTTGTCAAACTTCAGCGACGCAGCCATGAGCGAATCCGCGCAGCCTGTTCTGCTGGTCACCGGCCTCCTGGGCGCGGGCAAGACGACGGTGTTGCGCGTGCTTGAGGATCTGGGCTGGGGCGCGATCGACAATTTCCCGATTCGCCTGCTCGAACGGCTGATCGACGCACCATCCCGATCGGCTTCGTCCCCGCTGGCCGAACCGCCGGCCGAGCCGCTGGCGATCGGCTTCGATGCACGCACGCGCAGCTTCAACCCGCACGACATCATCGCACGGGTCAAAAAGCTCGGTCAGCGGCCCGATCTCGCAGTGACCACGCTGTTCCTCGACTGTTCCGGGCGCGAACTGGAACGCCGCTACAACGAGACACGCCGCCGCCATCCGCTCGCCGTCGACATGCCGGTCGGTTCGGGCATATCGGCCGAGCGCGAGCTGCTCGAACCGTTGCGGCGCTGGGCGGACAGCGTGATCGACACCACCGCCTATTCGGTGAACGAGCTGCAACAGGTGATTCGCGAGCGCTTCACGCCGCTGTCCGGCCAGCCGATGACAGTGACCGTCTCCAGCTTCGGCTTCTCGCACGGCATGCCTCCCGTTGCGGATATCGTCTTCGACATGCGTTTCCTGAACAATCCGCACTGGATCGACACGCTCCGGCCGCTCACCGGCAGGGATACGGCAGTCGGCGAATATGTCATGCAAGACCCCGCCTATGCCGAAGCCTACGAGCGGATCCGCGATCTGATCCTTTTCCTGCTTCCGCGTTACGCAGCGCAGGGCAAGGCCTATGTCCACCTCGCTTTCGGCTGCACCGGCGGGCGCCATCGCTCGGTCTTCGTTGCCGAACAGATTACCGCGACCTTGCGCAAGTCGGGTTTTTCCCCCACATTGCTGCACCGCAACCTGGGCGCACAAGCCGTCGATCTTCTCGAAGGAGGGGCGGCGCCATGAAAAGGCAATGTTTTCCAGGTGGTTTTGCAGGGACTTCGGAGCGTATTTCCAGCATGATCGGCATGATCCTGGTGACCCACGGCAATCTCGCCGAGGAATTCGTCAACGCAATGCAGCATGTCGTCGGCCCGCAGGAAGCCGTCGCGACCGTCTGCATCGGCCCCAACGACGATATGGAGCGCCGGCGCCGCGAGATCGCCGCGGCGATCAGGCAGGTCGACAGCGGCGACGGGGCAATCATCCTGACCGACCTGTTCGGCGGCACGCCTTCCAACCTCGCGATCTCGCTGCTGCAAGCCGGCCATGTCGAAGTAATCGCCGGCATAAACCTGCCGATGCTGATCCGGCTGGCCAAGGCGCGTGAATCCATGTCGGTGCGTGACGCCGCAATCGCCGCGCGCGATGCCGGCCGCAACTATATCACCATGGCTTCCGAATACCTGGGGCAGCACGCATGATCGCCGTCAAAGAAACCATCGAGATCACCAACCAGCGCGGCCTTCATGCCCGCGCAAGCGCGAAATTCGTCAACATGGTGGCGCTGCTGCCCGATGGAATCGAAGTGCGGGTCAGCAAGGACGGCACCGACGCCGCAGGCGGATCGATCCTCGGCCTGATGATGCTCGGCGCGGCCAAGGGCGACACGATCGATATCAGCGTCAGCGGCGAAGGCGCCGAAGCGGCGCTGTTCAAACTCAGTGAGCTGGTCAAGGACGGCTTCGGCGAGAACTGAGCCCGGTTCTGGAGCAAGCCCCTTCGACGCAGACCGCCCCCCATGCACCGCACGATCACCGGCTTTTCCAACCCGACAGTCAAGTTCCTCCGCTCGCTGCGCGACAAGAAGCACCGGCGACGCGAAAAACGCTTCCTGGCCGAAGGACTGCGCCTGCTGACCGATGCACGGGAAGCGGGCAGGCTGCCCGAGATGCTGGTGCTGGCAACCGGCCGCCAGCCGCATCCGCTGGTTACAGCCCTGATCGCCGATGTCACGGCGGCCGGCGGCGACGTCGTCGCAATGGACGAGGAAATCCTCGCCAAAGTCACCGGCAAGGGCAATCCCCAGGCGGTTGCCGGCGTATTCGCCGAATTCGATACCAATCTGGCAAATCTCGATCGCACCGGATCACCGATCTGGCTCGTGGCGCAAGCCCTGCGCGATCCGGGCAATCTCGGCACGATGCTGCGCACCGGGGATGCCGTCGGTGCAGGCGGATTGATCCTGATCGACGACTGCGCCGATCCATTCTCGGTGGAAGCGGTGCGCGCCAGCATGGGCGCAGTGTTCACACAACGGCTGGCACAGGCACGCTGGGACGAATTCCTCGCCTGGCTGCGCGATGGGGCCGGTGCTGGCAGAGGCCAACTCGTCGCCGCTTCGCTGCGGGACGCACAGGACTATCGCAGCGCGCCTTATGCCGCACCCTGCTTCCTGATGGTGGGCAACGAATCACGCGGTTTACCGGCCGAATACGAGGACGCCTGCGATTTGCGCGTGACCATCCCGATGCTCGGAAAGGCCGACAGCCTCAATGCCGCAGTCGCAGGCGCGGTGCTGGCCTATGAAGCTCTGGCACACTTACGCGGTTAGAACATCGTGTGCAGAAAAAGGAACCGGTTTTGCGCACCGCCTCTCAGTCGCCCGCAATGAAAGCCTCGATCCGCCACTTCCCGCCGGTGCGTCCGACGAAGAGCCGGTAGTCCGCCGGGCTGCTCAACCGCGAGGCCGCAATGTAGCCGGTGATGCGCGTGTCGGGGATGCGGACATGACGATATGGTCCCTGGCGGTCGTCGGGCTGAACGATCTCCGTCACCTGCCATGTAAGCCTTCGCAGAACCGCAGCCGTCGCGCTCGGCTGCGCGCGCAGGGGCACCCGTGCGCCCGACACCAGCAGCATGTCGTAGGGGCCGAAATCGCCGACCTCCTGCGCAGCGAACCAGGGCAGGATCATGCTGCCGCGCGAGACAGCGCAGCCCATCGTCAACATCCGGTCGAGCGCCTGCCAGCGCTCGCGCCCATTGGCCCCGCGCAATTGCGCGCGCAACTCGTCGCGTCCAACCCCGCCGCCAAAGTCGAGCTCGATGTTCGGCGAGGCCAGGGTGACCAGCGCCTCGGCATCGCGCCGCTTCGCCGCGCCGGCCAGGGCCGTGCGGAATGCTGCCGCACCGGGCAGCCGGGTACATTCGTCGCGCGGTGCGTAATGCCCCGGCCGGTTGGCCAGCGGCGCGGCCCCGGCCGGGCCGACAGCCGCCGCCAGCATGACAAACAAGCCGAACAGTCGCCTCATGCCGCGTCGTTCCCTGCTGCCAATGCCGGTGCCGGAGACAAGGCAGGCGCATCGCCGGCATCGGCATGGCGTGGCGCCGCTTCGACGACCGGAACCTCCTCGCTGATCTCACGCCGGCCGATCTTGATATGTTTTTCAGTGAGCCGTCGCGCGCGGCTGAGTACATTGCCTTCGTAGGTTCGGGCAAAATCGTTGAAGCTGTTGACCGCGCGGCCGAGGTGAACGCCGGTCTTGAACAGATCGTCCTGAGTCTTGGCGAGACTGTCATAGAGGTCGCCGGCAAGCTTGCCGATTTCCCGCGCCTCGCGCGCCAGCCCGTCCTGCTGCCAGACCTGCGCGATCGTGCGGGCGATAGCGACGAGATTGGTCGGGCTCGCCAGCAAGACACGGCGCTCGAAGGCATATTCCCACAGCCTGGCATCATGCTCGAGCGCGGCAGCGATGAAATGCTCGCCCGGCACGAACATGAGCACATAGTCGGGCGCATTCTCGAACTGGCTCTGATAGCTCTTGGCGCCCAGCGTCTGGATATGGTTGCGCATCGATGCGGCATGTTGATCGAGAAAGCCCGCGCGTGCAGCCTCGTCGCCGGCGTCGAAAGCGTCCTGATAGGCGTTGAGCGAAACCTTGGCGTCGATCACGAGCTGCTTGTTGCCGGGGATGCGCACGATCGCATCGGGGCGCAGGCGCCCATCCTCGGTCTCGATCGAATGCTCCGTGACGAAATCGGTGTGCTCGGCAAGCCCGCACTGCTCGAGCACGTTTCTGAGCTGCTGCTCGCCCCACCGGCCGCGCGCCTTGGGGGCATTGCGCAGGCTGTTGCCGAGCCGCGCGGCTTCGGCGCGGACCTGCTCCTGCCCCGCACGCAGCGCCTCGATCTGGCCGGTGAGCTGGCCGAAGGCATCGACGCGCTGCCGCTCCAGCGTCGTCACCTGATCCTCGTAACTCTTGAGCCGTTCTCCCACCGGCGCCAGCAGGGCCTTGATCTTGTCTTCGCTGCGTTGCTCGGATTCGACAAACCGTTCCTGCGCGCGCTGGAGGAATGCGGCTTGCGCGCCTTCGAGCACTTTGGCGCCGGCCACCTGGAATTCCTGCCTGAGCGCTTCCTGTGCTGCCAGCAGCAGCCTCTGCTTCTCGTCGAAGTTCGACGCATTGGCCTTGAGTGTCGCCAGTTCGGTCCGCAGCGCTTCGCGCGACGCACGCAGCTCGGGCAGTTCCGCGGCAAGGCGCTCGGCGCTGTCGGCGCGCGTGCCGGCAGTGGCAAGCTGGCTTTGAAGCGCGGCATTACGGGCATTGGCCTGCGCCAGTTCGCCGGCGAGCACATCCGCCCGGCTCGCCCGCTCGCTCACGCCGGCCAGTTCGGTGATCGCGCGGCGGAATTTTTCGTCCAGTTCCCGCCCTTCCGCATCGCGCGCGGCAAAGCGCTGGCGCCATTCGGCCACAGGCCGCCCGCCGAGGAACCAGCCCGGCACGGCTCCGCAAATCAGGCCGAAGATCAGGGCGATGCCCGGAATCAGAGCGGCGATAGTGGCGGTCTGCGAATCCATACAGACATGGCTACACGGAACGTAGAGAGAACGCCAGCCTTTTGCGGAGCCTGTCCGCGCTTTGGGTGGATCACGCCGCCTTGCGCAGCTTTTCCAGCTTCTTCAGCGCCATCTGCCGCTTCAACCGCGACAGGCGATCGACGAACAGGATGCCTTCGAGGTGATCCATCTCGTGCTGGAGGCAGGTGGCCAGCAGGCCGTCCACCGCTTCCTCGTGGACCTTGCCGTCGACATCCTGCCAGCGTGTGCGGATTCGCGCCGGGCGCTCGACCTCGGCATAGATCTCGGGAACCGAGAGGCAGCCCTCGCTATAGACCGACAGTTCTTCCGACGGATCGAGAATCTCCGGATTGATGAAAACCCGCGGCTCCTTCTTCGAAGGCTGGTGCGTGTGCGTCTCACCGCCATGCGCGGTGCAGACTTCCGGCTCCGCATCAGGATCATCGGGCTGTAGATCGATCACCAGTACACGCAACGGCACGGCGATCTGAATAGCGGCAAGGCCGATTCCCGGCGCGTCGTACATCGTCTCGAACATATCGGCGACGAGCGCCTTCAAGTCCTCGTCGAACTTTTCAACGGGCGCGGAAACCTGCTTGAGCCGGGGATCGGGAGTTTCGATGATTTCGCGGATGGCCATGCAGCGCAGATAGGCGCGCGGCTGCCCGTCTGCAAGCTATCCGACCGGCCGCCGCGCTCTCAAAGCCTGGGCCAATGTGCCCTCGTCGAGATAGTCCAGTTCACCGCCCACCGGCAGGCCATGCGCGAGTTGTGTGATCCGCACGGGATAGCCATCCAAACGCTCGGCGATATAGTGCGCCGTCGTCTGGCCCTCCAGCGTGGCATTCATCGCGAGGACCACCTCGTCGATGCCGCCCGCGGCGACGCGGTCGATCAGCCGGCCGATCGAAAGATCCTCGGGCCGCACCCCGTCGAGCGCCGAGAGCCGGCCACCGAGTACATGATAGCAGCCGGCGAACAGCCGCGCGCGGTCGAGCGCCCACAGGTCGGCCACGTCCTCGACCACGCAGAGCGCGCGCCGGTCGCGGCGCGGGTCGGCACAGATCGCGCAAGGATCGGCGGTGTCGACATTACCGCACATGCCGCACTCGACCAGGCTCTCGCGCACCGCGTCGAGCGCGTCGAGCAGTTGCACCAGAGATGTCTCACGCCGCTTGATCAGCCACAGTACCGCGCGCCGCGCCGAGCGAGGGCCGAGCCCCGGCAGGCGCGACAGGGCGGAAGTGAGCGTCTCGATCTCTTGCGATGCCATTTGCACCCAGATAGGGCGCAAGCCATCCAAGGGAAAGTATTTCGGCCATGCGCGTCATCTTCATGGGAACGCCCGACTTCGCCGTGCCGGCGCTCGTCGCACTGGCCGAAGCAGGACACGATGTGATCACGGCCTATACCCAGCCGCCGCGCCCCGGCGGCCGGCGCGGCCGCGAGCTGACCCCCTCCCCCGTCCAGCGCGAGGCCGAGGCGCGCGGAATCGAAGTGCGTTGTCCGGCCTCACTGAGAAACACCGGGGAGCAGGAACGCTTCGCCGCACTGGGCGCGGATATCGCAGTAGTCGCCGCCTATGGCCTGATCCTGCCGCAGCCGGTCCTCGACGCAGCAAGGCGCGGCTGTCTCAATATCCACGCCTCGCTGCTGCCGCGCTGGCGCGGCGCCGCGCCGATCCAGCGCGCAGTGCTGGCAGGCGACGCGGAAACCGGCGTGACCATCATGCAAATGGAAGCGGGACTCGATACCGGCCCGATGCTGGCGATCGAGCGCACCCCGATCGGCGCCAGGACGGCGGGCGAACTGACGCAGGAGCTTGCCGAGATCGGCGGGCGGCTGATTATCCAGGTGCTGTCCGACCTCGATGCCTATCCGCCCGAGCCGCAGCCTGAGCAGGGCGTCACCTACGCGAA
>JAITWR010000173.1 GCA_031285165.1 Novosphingobium sp. | reverse complement strand
CTTCGTGCTCGATCAGATGTTATGGGCGCGCACAGAGTATGCATTCAGTCCAAGCGTGATGACCGCGCGCAAGGTGTCAATTTTTGGAGTCAAAACGCAGACGATTCCGCGTGATTTTGTGCTTGGCGTTTCTCAGCAGTTCACGCCGGGTGGGCGCGGCGACTGGGTGACGTTCGTGGAATGGCGCACCCTTGAAGGCCAGCGTGACGATTTTGCGTTCGACGGCATGAATACCCTGGAGGAGCGCGATTGGCTGGGCGCCTTGCTGGCCGAATGGGCAAAAAAGCCGGTACGGCGCGGCTTTTCAGCCAGCCATGAGGAAGCGAATCCGGCAGAGCTTCCTGATTGAGCTTGGGCGCGTTGCGCGCATCTGGAGAAAGAACCATGAATTTATATCAAATTGGCAGGTTTTGCATCAGCCGCCGGGCGACTAGAATCCTGCACCCGCCGGCCAGCCGGGCGCGGCGAGGCCCATGACCTTGAACAGCGTGCCCATCTGATCGGGTGCAGCCAGACGGTTGCGCGCCGCCTCGATCGCGGCGGCCTGGGTGGGGGCCGCTCTGGTCAGCGCTTCGGCCCGTGCATTAAGGCCGAGCGCTTGCAGCCAGGCGCCCTGCTCGACCGTGCCGAGCCAGCAGGCGCCTTGCTTGCGGGCCGCTTCGGCCATGCCGGCGAAATCGACCAGCGTGGTGAGGTCCGCCTTGCCGGGATCGGTGAACGGATCGGCCTTGCGATGGGCGCGTATCGCCTGGAGAGTCGAGCCCGTGCGGAATTCGGTGTGGCCATAGTCGATGAACAGCGCCGCGCCGCCCTGCGCTGCCAGACGCGTGGCGACTTCGCTCACTATGGCGGCGGCGGCCGGGCAAGTCTCGACGATCGTATCCGTCCCGGCCCCGCGCAGACTTTCGGGCACCGCTGCATCCATCGGACAGTCGCCGATGACCGGCCGGAAACGCCCCTCGCCGTCGATGCCGACCATCCGCTCGCGCCAGCCCGCCTCCGCGCGGACCAGTTGGCGTACCGGCAGGGCATCGAGAAATTCGTTGGCGACGAGCAGGATTGCGCCATCGCCCGGAACGCCGGTCAGGTCGTCATGCCACCGGGCCTGCGGCATGGCCTCGCGTTGCAGCGTGCGCAGCGCGGGCGACGCTTCGATCAGATGCACTTGCGGCACAAGCCCCGCTTTGGCCGCCGCTCGCAGCGCATCGCGCGCCAGCGTGCCGCGCCCCGGCCCGAGTTCGACATAATGCACCGGTTCGGGACGCCCGGCGCGCTGCCAGATATCGGCCAGCCACAGCCCGATGAGTTCACCGAACATCTGGCTGATCTCCGGCGCGGTGACGAAATCGCCGGCTGCGCCCAGTGGGTCGCGCGATGCGTAGTAGTGGGCATTCGCCTCGCCCATGTAGCGCATCACGCTGATCGGGCCGAAATTGCCGATAAGCCGGGCGAAGGCGGTTGCCAGTGCGCCCTCCCCATTCGTGCCCGGCGCTTTCATGCCGGCGCGGCAGTCCCCGTGTCGAGCGGCGGCCGCAGCAGCGCGCGCGCCACGAAGAACAGGCCGAGCAGGATCATCGGCACGGTCAGCCACTGGCCCATCGACAGCCCGCTGCGCAGGGCGAATTCCTCAAGCTGCTGGTCGGGCTCGCGGTAGAATTCGACAATGAAGCGTGAAAGGCCGTAGCCGAGCGCGAACAGGCCCGTCAGCAGGCCGGTGCGCCAGCGCGCCCGTGTCTTCCAGAACAGTAGCAGCAGGACGATCATCAGCACCAGCCCTTCAAGACCGGCCTCGTAAAGCTGGCTGGGGTGGCGCGGCAGTGGCCCGCCGTCGGGAAAGACCATCGCCCAGGGCACGCTGCTGTCCGTGACCCGGCCCCACAGTTCGCCGTTCACGAAATTCGCCAGCCGGCCGAACAGGAGGCCGAACGGTGCGCAGACCGCGATGTAATCGGTCATGCGCAGGAAATTGAGCTTGCCGCGCCACGAGACGAAGGCGATTGCCAGAACCGTGCCGATCAGGCCGCCGTGAAAGCTCATGCCGCCGTTCCACAGTTTGAACAGTTCGGCCGGGTCGGCCCACAGGCTCGGCACTCCGCTTGCTCCGCCGGTGTAGAACGTCGCGTAACCCAGCCTGCCGCCGATGATGATGCCCAGCGTGCAGTAGAAGAACAGGTCGTCGGCATGGCGCTGCGCCAGCGGTGCCCCCGGCGCTTTCGCCATCCGGGAAAGGTGCCAGTAGCCCAGCACGATCCCGGCCAGATAGGCGAGCGAATACCAGCGCAAGGTGAAGAAGCCGAGGTCGATTCCCCGCTTCAGACCCAGATCGATCCATTGGATCGGCGCATCGGCGGCTGAGGCTATCAAGGACAACAAGCGGGTTAACCTCATGGCATGGCAGAGCGCACGGCGCGCGCCCGCCTTCTGGCATAGCCGCCGCCGCGATGGTAGCCGGCTTTTCGCCGTCTTCGGGCCGAACAGGCCGAAAGGCGACTATTCTCCTGCCCGGCAAGGCGCTGGAACAAGCTCCAGGCATTCGCTGCCGCATCGTTTTTTGCGCAAAACCGGTTCCCACTTTTGCGCACGATGCTCTAAAGGCGCTTTATGAGCGCTTCGCGCATTCCCGACCAGCGTGCCATCATCGACCGGCGCGCGCTAACCGACGCCATCGCCGCGCTTGTCGCGGACAGGGGCGGCCCCCAGGCCCGACAGGCGATTGTCGAACTGTTGCGCAAGACGCTTGCCGACGGCCGTGCCGAGATCGGCCGGCGGTTGATGGAAAATCCTTCGGCGGGTCACGATGTGGCCGAGGCGCAGGCTTTCCTTATCGACCAGATCGTGCGGCTGCTCCACGATCATGTCGTCGGCGATGT
>JAITWR010000071.1 GCA_031285165.1 Novosphingobium sp. | reverse complement strand
GCGCACATCAGCAGGACATTGGCATATTCGCCCAGCCAGTAGAGCGCGAAGGCCATCGACGAATATTCGGTCTGGTAGCCGGCGACAAGCTCGCTTTCCGCCTCGGTCAGATCGAACGGGGCGCGCGCCGTCTCGGCCATGCCGGAAATCAGGAACATCACCCACATCGGGAACAGCAGCGGGTTGAAGAAGAAGCCGTTGACCACACCGAGGCCATGCCCGCGCTGCGCTTCGACGATGGCCGTCAGGTTGAAGCTGCCCGCCCACAGCACGACGCAGATCAGGATGAAGCCGATCGAGACTTCGTAGGAGATCATCTGCGCCGATGCGCGCATGGCGGAGAAGAACGGGTATTTCGAATTCGACGCCCAGCCCGCGATGACCACGCCGTAAACGCCGAGCGAGCTGATCGCGAGGATATAGAGCAGGCCGACATTGATATCGGCCAGCACCGCGCCGGAATTGAACGGAATCACCGCCCAGGCCAGCAGGGCCACAGTGAAAGTGATGATCGGCGCGATCAGGAACAGCACCTTGTTCGATGCCGACGGGACGATGGTTTCCTGAAGGAACACCTTGAGGCCGTCCGCGAAGCTTTGCAGCAGGCCGAAAGGGCCGACCACGTTCGGGCCGCGGCGCAGCGCCATGGCCGCCCAGATCTTGCGGTCGGCATAGATGATCATGGCCACGCCGAGCATCAGCAGCGCCGCGATCAGCAGGATGCCGCAGATCGTCGCGACAAACCACGCCCAATCATGGTTCATGCCGAGCGATTGGAAGAAGGCGGTCATTCCGCAGCCTCCGCGAAGTCTTCCCCGTGGAGCAGCTCGGCCGAGCAGCGCTGCATCGTCGGGCTCGAACGGGCGATCGGGTTGGTCAGGTAGAAATCCTTCACCGGATAGGCGAACGTGCCCTCGGCCCAGCCGCCGCCCGCCGGCAGCGCTCCATAGCCGGCCAGGCCCTCGACGCCGAGCGCCGGAACCTCGGCGACCATGGCCGCACGCAGTTCCTCGAAGCTGTCAAAGCCGACCGGAACGCCCAGCGCATCGGCCAGCGCGCGCAGGATCGTCCAGTCCTCGCGCGCATCGCCGGGGGCGAAGACCGCTTTCTCGGCGAACTGCACGCGCCCTTCGGTGTTCACATAGGTTCCGGCCTTCTCGGTATAGGCGCTTGCCGGCAGCACGATGTCCGCCGCATGCGCGCCCTTGTCGCCGTGATGGCCGATATAAACCACAGTGGAATCAGCGAAACGCGCGTAATCGACCTCGTCCGCGCCCAGCGCCAGCAGCAGCTTCGGCCTGGCCGCGATCAGATCGGCAATACCGCCCGGCTGCGCATAGCCGAGCATCAGCCCGCCCATCCGCGCCGCGGCGAGATGGAGCACGTTGAAGCCGTTCCAGCCTTCCCGCACGAGCTTGAACCAGCTTGCCAGGCCAAGGCCCGCGCCAAGCGCACCCCTGGCCAGTGCCGCGCCGCCGATGATCACCGCAGGACGCTCGGCCTGCGCCAGTGCTTCGGCCACATGGCCGGGCAGCTTGCCCAGCAGCGACAGGTCATCGCCCAGGAACTCGCCGCCGAAAGTGGTTGCCCATTCGGGGCCGATCAGAAAGACCCTGGCGCCTTTCCTGACCGCCTTGCGCAGCCGGACATTCACCAGCGGCGCTTCCCGGCGCACATTGCTGCCGACGATCAGGATCGCATCCGCCGTTTCGATGCCCGCGAAAGTCGAATTGAAATTCACCGCGGCAAGGCTCGACGTATCGTAGTCCATGCCGGTCTGCCGGCCTTCGAGCAGGTTCGAGCCGAGCGCGCCGACCAGCTTCTTCGCGGCGAACATCGTCTCGCAATCGAGCAGGTCGCCGGCAATCGCCGCGACGCTCGCCCCCGGCCTGACCGCCGCCACGGCGGCAAAGGCTTCGTCCCAGCTTGCCGCGACGAGCTTGCCGTCCCGGCGAATCCAGGGCCGGTCGAGCCGGCGGCGGGTAAGACCGTCGATCTGGAAGCGGCCCTTGTCGGAAATCCACTCCTCGTTCACGTCGTCGTTCACCCGCGGCAGCACGCGCAGAACCTCGCGGCCGCGGCTGTCCACGCGGATGTTGGCGCCGCAGGCGTCGGAAACGTCGATGCCCAGCGTCTTCTTCAATTCCCAGGGCCGCGCCTCGAAAGCATAGGGCCGGCTGGTCAGCGCGCCGACCGGGCACAGGTCGATGACATTGGCGCTCATCTCGTGGCGGGCGGCTTTTTCCAGATAGGTCGTGATCTGCATGTTCTCGCCGCGATAGAGCGCGCCGATCTCGTCCACCCCGGCGATCTCCTCGGAGAAGCGCACGCAGCGGGTGCAGTGGATGCAGCGGGTCATCGTCGTCTTGATCAGCGGCCCCATGTACTTCTCTGTCACCGCGCGCTTGTTCTCGTCATAGCGCGAGGCGCCGCGGCCATAGGCCATGGCCTGATCCTGCAAGTCGCATTCGCCGCCCTGGTCGCAGATCGGGCAGTCGAGCGGGTGGTTGATAAGGAGGAACTCCATCGCCCCTTCCCGCGCCTTCTTCACCATCTCGCTGTCGGTGCGAATGGTCTGCCCCTCGGCAGCCGGAAGGGCGCAGCTCGCCTGCGGCTTCGGCGGCCCCGGCGCGACTTCGACCAGGCACATGCGGCAGTTGCCGGCGATCGACAGCCGCTCGTGATAGCAGAAGCGGGGAATTTCCTTGCCGGCCAGCTCGCACGCTTGCAGGACGGTGGCGCCCTGCGGGACTTCGATCTCGACGCCGTCGACGGTTACTTTAGGCATCGACGCCACCTCCGGCACGATTTAGCTTGTTCGCAAAAAGCCACAGCCCGACTGCCACCAAAAGCGCGCCCGGGATGAGCACATAAACAACCGTGGGAACCTCGCCCGGCCCCATGAACATGAGTGCGACGAGGCCGGTCATCAAATTCACGAGAACTATGGCAATCGCCAAAATTTTCAGAAGAACGCCCATCACTCCGCCGCCTCTCGCACGTTCTCGGCGATCCGGCGTTCCAGCTCGGGGCGGAAGTGGCGGATCAGGCCCTGGATCGGCCAGGCGGCGGCGTCGCCCAGCGCGCAGATGGTGTGGCCTTCGACCTGCTTCGTGACTTGCTGGAGCATGTCGATTTCCTCGGGCTGCGCATCGCCGGTGCGCAGGCGTTCCATCACGCGCCACATCCAGCCCGTGCCTTCGCGGCAGGGCGTGCATTGGCCGCAGGATTCGTGCTTGTAGAAGTAGGACAGGCGGCTGATGGCGCGGACGATGTCGGTGGACTTGTCCATGACGATGACCGCCGCGGTGCCGAGGCCCGAGCCCAGCGCCTTGCAGCCGTCGAAGTCCATCAGCATGTCGGGGCACTGCCCGCCCGGCACCAGCGGCACCGAGGAACCGCCGGGGATCACTGCCAGCAGATTGTCCCACCCGCCGCGGATGCCGCCGCAATGGCGCTCGATCAACTCGCGGAAGGGAATGCCCATTTCCTCCTCGACGACGCAGGGCCTGTCGACGTGGCCGCTGATCTGGAAGAGCTTGGTGCCCTTGTTGTTGTCGCGGCCGAAAGAGGAGAACCAGGCGGCGCCGCGGCGCATGATCGTCGGCGCAACGGCGATCGATTCGACGTTGTTCACCGTCGTCGGGCAGCCGTAGAGGCCCGCGCCGGCCGGAAACGGCGGCTTGAGGCGCGGCTGGCCCTTCTTGCCCTCGATGGACTCGATCATCGCGGTTTCTTCGCCGCAGATATAGGCGCCCGCGCCGCGATGGACGAAAACGTCGAAATCGTAGCCCGAACCGCAGGCGTTCCTGCCGATCAGGCCGGCATCATTGGCTTCCTGCACGGCGGCGAAAAGCGTCTCGGCCTCGCGGATATATTCGCCGCGGATGTAGATATAGGCCGCGCGCGCGCCCATGGCGAAGCCCGCAACCAGCGCGCCTTCGATCAGCTTGTGCGGATCGTGGCGGATGATCTCACGGTCCTTGCACGAGCCGGGCTCGGATTCATCGGCGTTGATGACGAGAAAGCCGGGGCGTGCGGGATTCGGCTCCCTGGGCATGAACGACCATTTGAGGCCGGTCGGGAAGCCCGCGCCGCCGCGCCCGCGCAGACCCGAAGCCTTGATCTCCTCGATGATCGCGTCGCGACCCTTCGCCAGAATAGCCCTGGTGTCGTCCCAGTCGCCGCGCGCCTGCGCTGCTTTCAGGTTCCACGGCTGGTAGCCGTAGAGGTTGGTGAAGATGCGATCCTTGTCAGCGAGAGCCATGGCTTACCACTCTCCCCGATAGTCGTGGTTTCCGCTGACCATCTGCGTGAGCGTGGTCGGCCCGCCAAGCGGCTCGACCGTATAGCGGCCCGGCTCCTGCGTGCCCGGCTTCGGCTCGCGCCCGGCGGCGAGTTCGTCGAGGACGAAGTTCAGGCGCTCGGCCGTCAGGTCTTCATAGTTGTCGTCGTTGATCTGGACCATCGGCGCCGAGGCGCAGTTGCCCATGCATTCGACCTCGTTCAGCGTCCACAGGCCGTCCCCGGTCGTGTGCCCCGGATGCATCCCGCGCGCCTTGCAGGCGGCCATGATGTCGTCCGAGCCGCGCAGCATGCACGGCGTCGTGCCGCAGACCTGCACATGGAAGCGACCGACCGGCACGAGGTTGTACATCGTGTAGAAGGTCGCCACCTCGACCACGCGGATGACCGGCATGTCGAGATAGCGCGCGACATATTCCATCACCGGGATCGGCAGCCAGCCCTGGGTCTGCGTTTCCTCGCCGATCTGGCGCTGCGCATAGTCGAGCAGCGCCATCACCGCCGAGCGCCGGCGCCCTTCGGGATAGCGCGCGATCGCGGCCCTGGCCTTTGCATCCCACGCGGGGTTGAACGCGAAAGCGCCCCAGCGCGCGCGCAGTTCGGGCGTATCGGCTTCAAGATAGCGGTCAGCCATGCCGGCGCCTCCGCATCATATCCTGTGTGAACAGGACCATCTCGAACCCGCCGATCCCGGCGACCAGCCTCGGCACCGTCTCGCCCTGCGCGAAACCGAGATAAAGCGCGGTGAAATACCAGACCGCCAGAGCGATCCCGGTCAACGCCGCCCAGACGCGCATCACATCGAAGGTTTCACGATTCAACGGACGAACTCCACGCCGGGAATGTTCTCCCGGCTCTTATTTTCCTTGTCGCCCTGAACTTGTTTCAGGGTCCATTTCTCCGCCCGCGCGGCATACGGGATCGCCAGCAAACCGGCCAGCACGGCTCGCATCCCGCCGGCGCGGTGCATGCGGCCCGATGGACCCTGAAACAAGTTCAGGGTGACGGTTTTCGGGGCGGCGGCGAGCGTACCAATCAACGGACGAACTCCACGCGAGAGCACTTGTCGCCCTCGAAGCTGTAGATGGCCACGACTTCGAAAGGCTCGACCGGCGGCGATCCGTCGGTGGACGGCCCGCGGGTGACATATTCGCGGAACAGGACGTAATTGCCGATTTCCTGGCGTTCGCGGATTTC
>JAITWR010000053.1 GCA_031285165.1 Novosphingobium sp. | reverse complement strand
GCGAGGCTGCGAGGCTGCGAGGCTGCGAGGCTGCGAGGCTGCGAGGCTGCGAGGCTGCGAGGCTGCGAGGCTGCAAGGCTGAGAGTTTCGTATGCCTTCCGGCGCGGTCAAGGCCGATTATATTCGCTGCCCGGTTCATAGCCGGACCGACGCATAATTTTGTCGATGTTGCGAAACAACCGAATTTTATATTTTCATCGACTCCATCGCAATCGTGTGCGGATATGCCGGAAATGTCTCCCGTACCCCCGGCTCCCGTTTCCTCACCGCCACCCGCACCTTCACGCTTTCATGCGCAAGCTGCGGCGCAGTGCGAGGCTGCCGAGCATCAGGATGCCGCAAGGGAGCCAGACCCAACGCAGCTCGGACAGGGCGGTTTCCCATCCCCTCGGGGAAAGGAAGCGCATGCCGATCGGCGATACGCGTATCGGCCGCCATGGGGCGAAATGGCGCGCGCTTTCGACAGGCCAGAACAGGGCGACTCCGAGGCCGCCGCTGGTCAGCATATCGAGCAGGCCGTGCGAAGCCGCGGCAAACAGGAGAAAAGCCGCGCTGCCCCAGCCCCGCATGTCGCGCCGGACCGCCAGGACCGCGCCGGTCATCACCGCTGCCATCGCCAGTGAATGCAGCGCGCCGCGATGGCCCCAGTCATCGGCATAGGCGATGCCGAAACGAAACCCGATCACATCCGCATCGGGCAGCATCGCCAGCAGCATCCCCGCCAGCGCCACCCGCGGCGCGATCCTGTTCCTGCCGGCCGCCACGGCCAATGCGGCCGGAATCAGGGCATGCGTCATCACGGTCGGCATGGAGGCATCGCCTTTGCGGAAAAGCCGGGATTCGTCCGGCGGGGGATAGCCGCCGGCTTTGTGCTGCCGGCTGTTCAATCGATTGCGCAAGCGGTCGGCGCATTGCCCCTTGCCGGTCTGCATGACAATATGGTGGGCGGTGACGGGCTCGAACCGCCGACCCTCTCGGTGTAAACGAGATGCTCTACCAACTGAGCTAACCGCCCGGACTGCCCGGCAGGCCCGCGCTTTTAGGCTGTTTTCATTGGCGGTCAACAAGGCGCCGGATCTTTTGCCGGGGGCGGCCGGCTGCGGCGTTATACCGGCCGCGCTGTATCCGCTTCCAGTTCGGCGAAATAGCGTGCCATGGCGTCCGCGGCGCGATCGCTCAGGGCGATGAAGGCGCGGCGGCGGTCGCTGTCATCCTCGACCCGCTGGAGCAGGCCCATCGCGGTCATCTGGCCGATCCAGCGCAGCGCCGTTGTCGGCGGCACGCCCGCAGCGATGCACAGCGACGTTACCGGGACGCGCTTGTGCTCGGCGCGGGCGGCAGCGAGGTCGAGCAGGATATCCCAGGCGGGATCGGCGAAGAGGCCGCCATCGAAAAAGCGGGCACGGAGCTGGCGATGGCGGATGATCCGGCGCAGCAGGCGGGGATCGGGCAAGGACGGACGGGCTGCGCGGGCGGGCCGGTCTTCGCCCTCGCCGGAGTCTTTGAAACCGCTTCGCGGTGCCTCCAGGCCCGCGGGTGTCGGGGCAGGGGCCAGCCGGTCGAGCCGCTCGGCGATCCGCGCCACCTGCTCGGTCAGCCGCAGGAGCATGAGCCGGTCTTCCTCGCCCAGTTCGCGCATGCGCAATTGCGATATGAGCGCCAGCACCCGCCCCAGGGCGATCACCCGTTCCGCCCGGCCCGGATCGACGAGAAGCTGGGGGCCGGACTGGTCCATGCAGGCGAAGACATCGTCGAGCGCCGCAACGCTGGTTGAAACCACCAGTTGCGCCCCCGTATGAGCGGCCCGCAGATCCAGCCGGGCCAGCGCGGCCAGAGCGGCGCCGTCGACGACGGGGCAATCGAGCAGCACGACATCGCCGATCGGCCGCGCTTCCCCTTCCAGCAGCCCGGCGAGCCCGGAAGCCTGCACGATGCGAAAGCCCGCGGCCAGGGCGTCATCGCGCATTTCCGCGCGCAGATGCGGTCGGTCGGCGAATACCGACAGGGTCAGCGGCAGGCCGGCGGCATCGCCGTTCGGCGCGGCATAGGCGAAATTGGTTTGCGGCATGTGTCCCGACTCCGGCTTCCGATATCCTGAACAGGAGTAGAACAAATAGAGTTCATGTCAAGAATGGATATGTTCCCGAAGCCAGCCGCCCAGTTCGCGCCGCACCAGGGCTTCCAGCATGGTCATGCCGGCCTCTCCGGCATTGATGCAGTCCAGCACGGCGAAGTCGCTGCCGCCCGCCGCGAGGAACTGCCCGGCGCCCCGGATCGCCAGCTCCTCGCGCGTTTCGAGGCAATCGGCGGCGAAACCCGGTGCGGCCACGGCCAGCCGCCTGGTGCCCTTGCCCGCCTCGCCGATCAGCACCGCGTCGGTCGCGGGTTCGAGCCATCCGCCGCGGCCGAAACGCGACTGGAAGGCGATTTCCACACGCAGCCGGCCGCCGAGCGCCTGCGTCAGCAGCCGCGCGGTTTCGAGACACTGGCGGTAATAGGGATCACCGAGCCGGTGCGTGCGCGCGGGCATGCCGTGGAAGCTCAACAACAGCACTTCGGGCACGAACGGCAGCGCGGCGAGCTGACGCGCGATATCCGCTTGCAGCGCGTCTATATGCAGCGGATCGGCGAAATAGGGCGGCAGCATGCGGATTGCCGGCTGCCGGCGCAGCCCGGCCAGCGCCGCGCCGACAGCGTCCATCGCCGAAGCGGTCGTCGCCCCCGAATATTGCGGATAGAGCGGCGCCACGAGGATGCGGTCGCAGCCGTCGGCCGTCATGTTCGCCAGTTCCGCCCCGATAGCGGGATTGCCGTAGCGCATCGCCCGGCGCACCAGCACGGCATCGCCCAGCCGGGCTTGCAGCGCCTCGGCCTGCGCCCTGGTGATCGCTGCCAGCGGCGAGCCGGCCTCGGTCCAGATCTGCGCATAGGCATGGGCCGATCGCTTCGGCCGCGTGTTGAGGATGATCCCGCGCAGGATCGGCTGCCAGACGAGCGGCGGGATTTCCACCACGCGCCGGTCCGAGAGGAACTCGGCAAGGTAGCGCCGGACCGCCCGGGGCGTCGGCGCATCGGGAGTGCCGAGATTGACGAGCAGCACGCCTATGCGCCCGCCGTGACTTTCGGCCACGATCATGTCTCCTGCGAGAAGCCGGTCGGGCGGCCCCCGGCCGGGGCCTCGATCGGGATGCCGTGCCGCGTGACCCGCATCAGCGTTTCCGGTTGTCGAGCCAGGTCGCCAGGCGCCGCGCGATCGCGGCGAAAGCCTCGGCCTGCGGGCCGTCGCCGGCGGCAGGCGGGCGGCCGGCGTCGCTGTCCAGCCGGATCGCAAGGTCGAGCGGCACGCGGCCGAGGAAAGCGTGGCCCATCGCTTTCGCCGCGGCTTCCGCCCCGCCCTGGCCGAAGGGATCGCTGACCTTGCCGCAATGCGGGCAGGCATAGCCCGCCATGTTCTCGACCACGCCGATTACCGGCACGCCGCCCTGTTCGAACAGATGTATCGCGCGGGTTGCGTCCATCAGCGCCAGATCCTGCGGGGTCGAGACGATCACCGCCCCCGCCGGCTTGAAGCGTTGCAGCATGGTGAGCTGGACATCGCCGGTGCCCGGCGGCAGGTCGATCACGAGCACCTCGGCATCGCCCCAGTCGGCATCGATCAGTTGCGCAAGCGCATTGCCCGCCATCGGTCCGCGCCAGGCGATCGCCTGGCCGGGCGCGATGATGTGGCCCATCGACAGCACCGGCACGCCCCAGGGGCTCGGCACCGGCACCAGCTTCTTGTCGTGCGCCGCGGGCTTCACGCCCTCGTTCGCCAGCAGGCGCGGCTGCGAGGGGCCGTAGATGTCGGCATCGACAAGGCCGACCTTGCGCCCCATCCGCGCCAGCGCCACCGCCAGATTGGCCGACAGCGTTGACTTGCCGACGCCGCCCTTGCCCGATCCCACCGCGACAAGCAGGCGTTGCGGCTTGTCCGCAGTCATGGCGAGACGCACCTCGGAGACGCCGGGCATGCCGCGCAGCCCATCCTTTATCGCGATTTCCAGCCGATCCCGTTCGAGCCCGTCGAGCCCGGCAACGTCGAGCACGAGCGTCGCGACGCCATCGGCCAGCCGCAGCGACTGCAATCGCGCCAGCGCCAGCGGCGGCAGGGCCGCTTTCACTGCGCTTTCGCCATTGCCGTCCTTGCCGTTCATCACCGTTCCTTGCCGCAGATCGTGCGCCCCGTCGCCCCTAGACCCTACTCCCAGGGAAAAAGCAAAGGCAGGCACTGTTTTTGTGACGGATGCGTTCCTATAAGTGCCGCATGAAAACGATCGGAAGTGCCCCGAGATCCGGGTTCGTGCGCGGTATCCTGGCCATGGCCGGAAAGCGCAGCCCCTGGGGCGGCGGCGACAAGGGCGGAGATCAGGCGGGCGAAGGCGCGGGCGATGCCGGTGCCGGTGCCGCGGAAGGCGGCGGTGCGCCCGGGCAGCCGCGCGGCCCGCGCAACCCCTGGCTGCCGCCCGGCGATACGCCTCCCCGGCGCTCGGCGTCGATCGACGACATTTTCCGCAGCAAGGGCAGGCAGAGGCCCGGCGGTGGTGGCGGCGGCAGCGGCGGCGGCATGCCCCGCCTGCCGCAGCGTCCCGGCGGGAAAAGCTGGTTCCCGCTCATCGTCGGTGCCATCGTGCTCGTCTGGCTCGGCATCACCACGCTGCACACGATCGGCCCCAAGGAACAGGGCGTCGTCACGACTTTCGGCAAATATTCGCGCACGGTCCAGCCCGGCGTTGCCGTGACGCTGCCGTGGCCGGTCCAGAATATCAAGATAACCGATGTCACCTCGATCAACCGCTACACCATTCCAGAGGGCGAGGCCGAGAAGCTGATGCTGACCAGCGATCAGAACCTGGTCGATCTCTCCTATCTCGTGCGCTGGAACATCAGGGACTTGAAGCTCTACACTTTCCAGCTCGACGATCCCGAGCAGACCGTGCGCGAAGTCGCCGATGCGGCGATGCGCGCCTCGGTCGCGGAAGTGGGGTTGCGCGATGCGATGGGCGGTGCCGGCCGGGCGATGGTCGAGCAGAACGTGCGCACCCGGATGCAGGCCATTCTCGATTTCTACCATTCGGGTGTGATGATCCAGGGTGTCGAGATCAAGAAGGCGGACCCTCCGGGCAAAGTGGTCGCCGCCTTCCAGCAGGTCACTGCCGCGCAGCAGGACGCGCAGCGCGATATGTCCAACGCCCAGGCCTGGGCGCAGCAGCTCACTGCCCGCGCGCAAGGCGATGCCGCCGCGTTCGACAAGGTTTACGAGCAATACAAGCTGGCTCCTGAAGTGACGAAGCGGCGCATGTATTACGAGACGATGGAGCGCGTGTTGAGCAACAACGACAAGGTCGTCGCCGGATCGAACAGCGGGATCACGCCTTACCTGCCGCTGCCCGAACTGCGCCGGAAAGCGGCCGAGGCCGCCGCCGCGCCCGCGCAGCCGCAAGGAGGCCAGTGATGTCCGGCACTTTCTGGCAGGAACGCAAGATTGCGCTGATCGCGCTCGGCATCGCGCTGGTCGTGGCGCTTTCGAGCGTGGTCGTCGTGCCCGAGACGGAGCAGGCCGTAGTCGTGCGCCTCGGCGATCCGGTGCGCGTGATCAACCGGTTCAAGCCGGGCATCGATTTCGGCCAGACCGGCGCCGGCATCACCTGGCGCATCCCGCTCGCCGAGCGGCTGGTGCGGATCGACAAGCGGTTGCTCTCGGTCGACATGGAACGCCAGCAGGTGCTTTCGAGCGAGCAGCAGCGGCTTGAGGTCGACGCTTTCGCCCGCTTCCGCATCATCGATCCCGTGCGGATGGTGCGCACCGCCGGCACGCCCGAGAAAGTCGCCGAGCAGCTTCAGCCGATTCTCAGCTCGGTGCTGCGCCAGGAGCTTGGCAGGCGTACCTTCCAGTCGCTGCTGACCGCCGAACGCGGGCAGGCCATGCGCCAGATCCGCGACGGGCTCGACCGCGAGGCGCGCGAATATGGCGCGCAGGTGATCGATGTCAGGATCAAGCGTGCCGACTTGCCCGAAGGCGCGCTGGAAAGCGCCTTTTCGCGCATGCAGGCCGCACGCGAGCAGGAAGCGACGACGATCCGGGCGCAAGGCCAGAAGCGGGCGCAGATCATCCGCGCCGAAGCCGAAGCGGACGCCGCCAGAACCTATGCCGGCAGTTTCGGCAAGGACGCCGCCTTCTACGATTTCTACCGGGCCATGCAGAGTTACGACTACACTTTCGCCAATGGCCAGGGCGCGACCACGATCCTGCTGTCACCGGACAACGACTATCTGCGCCAGTTCAAGGGCCACTGAGGAACTTCTGCCGTCTTGTGCGTTACCGGATTTTGGAGAATTGTCTGGGCCGTCAGCGCCGTCATTCAATGTGGGTTAAGCTGCCGATGCTTGAATCCCGGTGATTTCAGGACGCCCGAAAGCGTCGAATGCAAAGGAAACCGAAGGACGTGAAGCCCGTGCGATACGCCTATGGAGTGACCGCCGCCCTCCTGCTTGGAGGTGCCACCCTCACGCTCGTTACCGGCCATCCGGCCGGCGCCCAGGTGGCGCAGAACGAAGCGAGCCAGATGCAGAATGTCGTGCCCCGCGGGGGCGCGCCGGCCAGCTTTGCCGACCTGACGGAGCAGCTCGCCCCGGCCGTGGTCAACATAGCGACTCGCCAGCGCGTGCGCGTCGCCACGCAGAATCCCTTTGCCGGCACGCCGTTCGAGGGTCTGTTCGGCGGTCCCGGCCAGGGCGGCCAGCAAGGCTCGCCGCAGACTCGCGAGGCGCAGTCGCTCGGCTCCGGCTTCATCATCTCGGCCGACGGCTATGTCGTGACCAACAACCATGTGATCACTGCCGAAGGGCGGGGCGAAGTGGAATCGATCACCGTGACGATGCCCGACGGCGCCGAATATCCGGCCAGGCTTATCGGCCGCGATGCCGCTTCGGATCTTGCCGTGCTGAAGATCACGGCGCCCAGGCCCCTGCCTTTCGTGAAGTTCGGCGACAGCCGCACGGCGCGCGTCGGTGACTGGGTGATCGCGATCGGCAACCCCTTCGGTCTCGGCGGCACGGTAACCTCGGGCATCATCTCGGCGGTCTATCGCAACACGGGCACCGGCAGCGCCTATGACCGATACCTGCAAACCGACGCCTCGATCAACCGCGGCAATTCGGGCGGCCCGATGTTCGACATGAAGGGCAATGTCATCGGCATCAACAACGCGATCTTCTCGCCCACCGGCGGCAGTGTCGGCATCGGCTTCGCCATTCCGGCTGAAACCGCGGCGCCGATCGTCGAGCAGTTGAAGCGCGGCCAGGCGATCCAGCGCGGCTATCTGGGTGTGCGCATCCAGTCGCTTAACGAAGATCTCGCGGATTCGCTGGGCATCGCGCACAACAAGGGTGAATTCGTCCAGGCGGTAGAGCCCGGCCAGGCGGCTGCGGCGGCCGGCATCAAGGCCGGCGACGTGGTCGTGCGGGTGGACGGCAAGGACGTGACCCGCGATCAGACGCTGTCGTTCATCGTCGCCAATATCGCGCCCGGCAAGCGCATCCCGATCGACCTGATTCGCGACGGCCGCCGGATGACCGTGACCGCCGCCGTCGGCAAGCGCCCGACGGAAGAGGAACTGGCGCAGCAGCGCTTCGATCAGGATCCGGGCCAGGGCCAGGATGACGACCAGTTCAACAAGCCGCCGACCAAGCAGGGCGAGGGCGTCTCCGAGCAGGCGATCGGCATCTCCGTGCTGCCGCTGACGCCGGTGATCGCGCGCCAGCTCGGCATGCCCGATACGACGCGCGGCGTAGTGGTGAACGTGGTCGATCCCTCGTCCGATGCGGGCACCAAGGGCCTGCAACGCGGCGATATCATCCTCTCGGCCAATTACCAGGATACGACCACCCCGGCCGAACTGGAAGCCGCGATCAAGGCGGCCAGGAGCGCCAACCGCAACGCCGTCCTCCTGCGCGTCCAGCGCCGCGGCCAGCCGGCGACTTACGTGCCGATCCGGCTGCGCTGACTGTTGCGGAAGTTTTCCCCTCCTCGAGGCCAGGGCTTCGGGGAGGGGGCTGCTGCTGCCCGGCGATTGTTGTAGCGCGGGCGGAGTCTTCGGATCGCTACCCGCTCAATAGCGGTAGTGATCGGGCTTGAACGGTCCTTCGGGCGCCACGCCGATATAATCCGCCTGCTTCTTTGTCAGCCTGGTCAGCTTCACTCCCAGCTTTTCCAGATGCAGCGCCGCGACTTTCTCGTCGAGGTGCTTGGGCAGCACATAGACGCGGTTCTCGTACTGGTCGTTGCGCGTGAACAGCTCGATCTGGGCAAGAACCTGGTTGGTGAAGCTGGAACTCATGACGAAACTCGGGTGGCCGGTCGCGCAGCCGAGGTTCACCAGCCGGCCCCTGGCCAGGATGATGATCTGCTTGCCGTCGGGAAACTCGACGAGGTCGGTTCCCGGTTTCACTTCTGTCCACTTGTAGTTGTCGAGCGCGGAAACCTGGATCTCGCTGTCGAAGTGGCCGATATTGCAGACGATCGCCATCGGCTTCATCGCCTTCATGTGCTCGGCGGTGATGACGTCCTCGTTGCCGGTGGCGGTGACGAAGATGTCGGCGCGCTGGACCGCTTCTTCCATCGTCACGACCTCATAGCCTTCCATCGCCGCCTGCAACGCGCAGATCGGGTCGATCTCGGTGACCATGACGCGCGCGCCGCCATTGCGCAGCGATGCGGCCGAGCCTTTGCCGACATCGCCGAAACCGGCAACGCAGGCGACTTTCCCGGCAGCATCACATCGGTCGCGCGGCGAATCGCATCCACCAGCGATTCCTTGCAGCCATAGAGGTTGTCGAACTTCGACTTGGTGACCGAATCGTTGACGTTGATCGCGGGGAAGGGGAGCTTGCCGTCCTTGGCGATCTGATAGAGCCGGTGGACGCCGGTGGTGGTTTCTTCCGACACCCCCCTGATCGCGTTGATCGACCGGCTGAGATGGCCCGGCTTCTCCTTGAGGAAGGCATTGAGCGCGCGGACGAATTCGATTTCCTCGGCATTGCCGGGCTCGAACAGCGTATCGCCCGCTTCGACGCGCGCGCCCCAGAGCGCGAACATGGTGGCATCGCCGCCGTCGTCGAGGATCATGTTGGGTGTCTCGTCGCCCCAGTCGAAGATGCGGCCGACATAGTCCCAGTAATCGGCCAGGCTTTCGCCCTTGACGGCGAAGACAGGGATGCCCTGCGCGGCAATGGCGGCGGCGGCGTGGTCCTGGGTCGAGAAGATATTGCACGTCGCCCAGCGGACTTCGGCGCCGAGCGCCACCAGCGTTTCGATCAGCACTGCCGTCTGGATCGTCATGTGCAGCGAGCCGGTGATGCGCGCGCCCTTGAGCGGCTGCGACGGACCGAACTCCTTGCGCAGCGCCATGAGGCCCGGCATCTCGGTTTCGGCGATGGCGATTTCGGCGCGGCCGTATTCGGCGAGGCCGATATCGGCGATGACATAGTCGTTGGGGGCTTCGGCGACAGTAGCCACGGGGTCTGCTCTCCTGAAAAGCGGTCGAACCGGCAGCGCCGCCGGGGTGAGGCGACGCGCGGCCAGCGCTGCCCTTACCTGCCCGCATGGTTCGGAGCAAATATAAAGATCTCTTTATATGATCTGGCGCATCATTTCCCGCACCCGTATTTTTCAATACCGGCGGTAAAGCGAAATTAACTGCGGGCGGGCGTTGCCCGTCCGCCGCAGCGGCCTATGATCCGTCCGATCCGATTCATTGCAAAGGAAGGATGCGTTCCATGACGATTGCCGTTGGCGACAAACTGCCCGACGTGAAGCTGATGAAGGCTGCCGAAAACGGCCCCGAAGCGGTGCAGACGAGCGACTATTTCAAGGGCAGGCGCGTTGCGCTGTTCTCGGTGCCGGGCGCTTTCACCCCCACCTGTTCGGCCAAACACCTGCCGGGCTATGTCGAAAAGGCCGCTGATCTCAAGGCGAAGGGCATCGACGAGATCGCCTGCACCGCGGTCAACGACGGTTTCGTCATGGGGGCCTGGGGCCGTGCCAGCGGCTCGGACGACGTAACCATGCTGGCCGACGGCAACGGCGATTTCGCCAATGCCCTGGGCCTTCCGCTCGACCTGACCGGCGGCGGGCTGGGCAAGCGCGGCCAGCGTTTTTCGATGGTCGTCAACGACGGCACGGTCGAGCAGCTCAACGTCGAGGCACCGGGGGAATTCAAGGTCAGCTCGGCCGAGCATATGCTCGGGCAGCTCTGAGCTTTCGATCCGGGCGGATCGGCGGGCGCGGTGCCTCAGGGCGTCGCGCCCGTCCTGCGTTTGAAAGCGACGGCAACGCGGTCGGCGGACAGTTCCTCCCACTCGTGGTCGGCGCGAAGTTCGCCGATCAGCGACCGGTTCCACTGCGGATCGAGCACGAAGGCGATCGGCCGATAGCGCCGCAGAACTTCCGCCAGCGGAACCTGGTCCCTGTCGATGCGGCGATAGAATGCCCACTCCTCGGGCGTATAGCGATAGAACCGGCCGTCATAGGCCACGTGCCAGCCGGGATAGCCGATGTCGATCGCCGGCCCGCCCCAGGGGATATGGGTGAAGATCGTGCCCCGGACCTGCTGGTCGTGCAGCTTGCCGATGGCCGCCAGCGGGATCGTCTCGATGAAGTGCGTCGGCTGCCGGAGCGGCATCAGCACTGCGGTCGCCAGGAACAGCAGCGGCGCGACGACGGCGGGCATGCGGGCCTGGACTTGCGTGGGGACTTGCGCGGAGGAGGGCAGCATGCGCGCGATCACCGGGATCAGTGCCATCGCCCAGAACAGCACGAAACGCGTGGCGAAAGCGGTCATCACGAGCAGCACGACCGCGACCGCCAGTTCGCCCGGCTCGATCCGGCGCGGATGGCGCACCAGCAGCAAGCCCGTGACGGCTATGACGAACAGGATCGGCCATACCCCGCCGCGATTGACCGAATGCCACAGGGGCAGCCACTCGGTCACTCCCATCGCGGCGCTGGCCCGGGCGTTCTCGCCGGCGAGGTGCAGCGCCGACCAGCCATCGGGCGTTGCCAGCATCGCCGCGCTTGCCAGGCACACCAGAGCCGTGATCTCCCATGGCGGCGGTCCGCGCCTGAGCAGCCAGTGCCCCCAGCCGATCGCGGCATGTGCTCCGAGCGCGACCGCGGCGACGCTGATCGAAGGATGCAGGTTCTGCCAGAGCAGGAACAACGGCACGGCGAACAGGGTTGTCCGCCATGGCCTCAGTTCCAGCCGCAGGAGCGCGAGCAGCACGCCGAAGCACAGCACGGCAAAGCTCTGCGGACGTATGCTTGCGGTGGGAAACGCCACATAGAAAGCGATCGCCAGTCCCAGGAGAACACCTGCGGCCGAGCAGTCGCGCCGGCGGCAGGCCACGGCGACGACGAGGAAGCCGCCGAGCCAGCACAAGGCATCGAACACCCGCAGTCCGGTCCAGCCCCACAGCAGCCGGACTTCGGCCATCGCGATCTGGGCCAGCCAGCCGAAGGCCGGCAGGCGCTCACCGAGATGAGTCGCGGCAAAGGGCTCGGTGCCGACCAGCCCTCCGTGTTCGAGCATCATTTCACCGATGCCGGAGCTGCCAGAAGATGTCCACATCCCACACGGGGCGCATCAGCAGGATCGCCAGCATCGCAGCGGGCGCCAGTGCAAGCAGCCACGCCGCGACAAGGTTCAACAGCCGGTCCCCGGCCAGCCGCGATGGATTTTCGTTCACTCCCACTCCCGTTTCAGGGCTCAATAGCCCATCAGGCTCAACACTTCCTTGCGGCTCGAATTGTCGTCGAGGAAAACCCCCATCAGCCGGCTGGTGATCATGTTGACGCCCGGCGTGCGCACACCGCGGCCGGTCATGCAGCCGTGCTGTGCCTCGATCACCACGGCAACGCCCTGCGGCTTGAGGTTGTCCCAGATGCACTGCGCGACTTCGGCCGTCAGGCGCTCCTGAATCTGTAGCCGCCGGGCGAAGCCATGCAGCACGCGCGCCAGCTTTGAAATGCCCACCACATGCTTGCGCGGCAGATAGGCGATCGAGGCCCTGCCGATGATCGGTGCCATGTGGTGTTCGCAATGCGACTGGAACGGGATGTCCTTGAGCAGCACGACCTCGTCATAACCGCCGACTTCGTGGAACACGCGCGACAGGTGGACAGCCGGATCTTCCGCGTAGCCCTGGCAATATTCCCGCCACGCCCGCGCAACGCGCGCCGGCGTGTCGATCAGTCCCTCACGCGAGGGATCGTCACCCGCCCAGCGAATCAGCGTGCGGATCGCTTCCTGCACGTCTTCGGGCACCGGCGGCCTGGTCAATGGTTCGTCGCCGCCATCGCGTTCGTGTTGATCGTGCCTGGTCATCCTGGTGTTCTCTCTTCCTACCGCGGTCTGCGCAGGATGCCCCCGCGCCTGAACAATCCCCGCTTGCCGCCGATCGGCTCGAAAATCTCTTTCGGCCTTTCGGGGTCGAGCAAAGCGCTATCGGCAATCGTCTTTTCAGCTTCCGTCAGCGGACGCAAGACAAAGGGTTCCAGCCGCTTGCCCCGGCGCGGCAGCACATCGATCGCAGCGGCCATCGATCCGTGCCGGGCGAGCAGGGAAACGAGGTGGTCCACCGTGACGCCGCAATGTTCGGCGAGCAGCGAGTGGCGCAGCGCCGTGATCGTCGGAACGACATGGCCATTGCCCGGCCGCGCCGCGTCGATGAACACGTCGCATTCGGTATCGAGCCCCATCGAGCGGTTGTTCATATTGGCCGAGCCCACGCGGAGAATCTCATCGTCGACGATCATCAGCTTGGCATGGACATAGATTTGCGCCCCGCCCGCGGTAACCGGCACGAACACGCGAAAACGCCCGGCATGGTCCTTTTCGGCCACGGCATGCAGCAGCCGCACCCGCGCGGTGTCCATGGCCGCCTGTTCGAGCCAGCCATGCGCGGTCACCGGGTTGATCAGCAGTATTTCGGGCGGGTCCGGTTCCGAGACGCGCCGGGCGATCGCCTCGGCGATGCAGCGTGAGGCGAAATACTGGCTTTCGGCATAGATGAAGCGTTTCGCCCGGGCGATCTGTTCGATGAAAAGCGCCTCGATCTCGCTGATTTCGCGATACCCGTTGTAGGCCGCGCGGGTGCGGGCAATGCCGACCTCGACGCTGCGGAATTCGGCCGCCAGCATTTCCGGCCAGGGGCTTTCCGCCTGCGGCGCGCAAGGCGGCATCGCCGCTCCGCCCGCCTGCCGCCAGCGTGCGCGGCCGAGATCGCCGAGCGCCGACGCCGCATCGCCTTCCAGCATCATCGTGACATCGTGCCACGGTCCGTAGAGGCGCCCGTTCGGCCGGCGCCGGCGCAAGTCGTCCTGCAAGTGCGCGCGCGTGTCCCAGCGGTCCGAAGTGACATCGATACCGCCGCAGACGGCGAAACGATCGTCGATCACCACGATCTTCTGGTGATGGCTGCAACCCAGGGGGTGCGCGGAATCGAGCTTGAAGCCGATCGCGCGGTTGAAGCGGAAACGGATGATGTCGATAATCATCGTGCCGCGCAGCAAAAACCGGATCGCCCCGAAATTCCATGCCAGCAGCTTGATCCGCAGCGCCGGCGTCCGTTTCGCCAGCCAGACCATGAATGCGCCGAGCCGGGCCGGAAAGACGGCGCGGCGCGGCAGGTTCCACCAGCGCCGGCCGGGGCCGAGGCGGATGCGCGAATCGAAATCCCAACTGATCAGGAAAATGCGCTGCCGCGCTTTCAGCATGGCCTCCTGAATCAGCTCGAAATAAGCGGCCGCATCGATGACGACATGGGCGCGGCTGGCCCTGGCATAGCGCCAGACGGACGGGGTTGCCGATTCATCCTCATCAACCGCCCGGTCCATTGCGTATCCCGTTGATCGACAGGCCATTGGCCGACAGGCGCAGCTTCACCCGTCCTCTACAGTCAAGATGGGGCAGCGCTCGCCTCTTGTCATCAGCCGTGCCGCGGGGAATCCTCCGGCGCAAGGGCGCAAGTGCCCCCGGGAGAGAGCAGATGACGACACCGACCAGCCGCATCCTTGCCGAACTCGCCGATCGGGAAGCGATCAGGGAATGCCTCTATCGCTACTCGCGCGGGGTCGACCGGCTTGATGCCGACATGCTGCGCAGCGCCTATTGGCCCGACTGCATCGACAATCACATGGGGTTTGAAGGCAATGCCGAGGAATTCATCGCCTGGGCGTTCCCGATCATGGGCCAGATGGATCAGGCGCAGCATTTCATCGCCAATGCCCTTATGAAGATCGACGGCGACAAGGCCGATGTCGAATCCTATTTCTATGGCTTCCACCGGATCAGCACGCCCGAGGGCGGCAAGTCGGATGTGATCGGTGCCGGCCGCTATATCGACAACTTCGAGAAGCGCGGCGACGAATGGCGGATTATGAAGCGCCTCGTCGTTACCGACTGGTTCCGCCAGTATCCCGATTCGGCGGACTGGTCGAAAGGCATGCTCGGCATCATGATCGATCCGGGCGGGCGCTATCCCGATGACGAAAGCTACAAGCGGCTCGACCTTTCCTGAGCGCCCGATTCGCAAGCGCGAGGATTGCCCGTTCGCCGCCGCTCGTATAGTCCGCGCCCTGAACGGGCTTTGAGCAGCGCCGGGGGAGTTCGCGGATGGCAGCGACCAGGAGAATGGGGCCGCAGGATTCCGCGACATCCGCGGCCCTGCTCGACGCGACCGAGCGGGTGTTGCGCAACGAGGGCTACGGCGCCGCCACCTCGCGCCGCATCGCTGCCGAGGCGGGAGTCAAACAGCAGCTCGTCTATTACTACTTCCGCACGATGGACGAACTGCTGCTGGCGGCGTTCAAGCGCCGCACCGCGCGCGCGCTGGCCCGGCTCGAGGAGGATGTCGCCGCCGAGCGGCCGATCCAGGCGATCTGGGAGAACCTGACCGCCATGGTCGACGGCAAGCTGGCGTTCGAATTCGTCGCGCTGGCCAACCACCATGAAGGCATCCGCGAGGAAGTCGCGCGCTTCATGGCGACTTCCCGCCGCATGGAAGCCGGGGCGATCGCCCGCCAGTTCGAGGAACACGGCATCGCCCCCGGCCCATGCAGCCCCGCCGCCGTGGCTTTCATCATGTATTGCG
>JAITWR010000204.1 GCA_031285165.1 Novosphingobium sp. | reverse complement strand
CCCCCCCCCCCCCACCGGGGGGGGGGGGGGGCTGCGGCGATTGTCAAGCCCGGATATCCGATTATCGGGGGCACATAAGCAAGGTGCGAGAAACCCTGGAGCAAAATCCGGCGCGGTAGAGGGCGCCTTGGTCAACCGCTCCAGGCTATTCAAACAATTCCGCATGGGTGCCGGCGCGCACGAAATTCACCAGATTTTTCCCAGCCGTATAGATGAGCAGAAAATCGCCGCCAATATGACATTCGCGATGATCGCTCCAATCGCCTTTCAACGGATGATCCAGCCATTCCGGGCCTAGCGGCGCATCGTTGGCGATGAGCAGCATCATCGCCTCCTTGAGCTGGTTCATGTTGTAGCGCCCGCTGCGCGACAGTCGTTCCCAATCCCTGACGAACCGCTTTTCGTAGGACGCCTCTCTCGGGAACGAAGCCCGTTTACTGCTGGCGGGCTTCCTGGTCGATGGCATCGAACATTTCCTGGGCATCGGTGAAACGCGCGCGGCGAGCCTTCATCGTCGCGCGGGACGATTCAATCGCGGCGCGCGTTTCGGCGTTCGGAATCTTCAGCTCGAAAGGTAATGCGTGATCCTTTGCGATCCGCGTGAGGGTCATGCGGACCGCATCCGAGACGGTCAGCCCCAGATCAGCCAGCACGGCGGCGGCTTCATTCTTCAATGTTTCATCAATGCGCGCGCGTACAAAAGCGGTAACGGCCATGGTGGGCTCCTTGGTCAAGCCAGAAATGTAGCTCATTTGAGCGACGATTCCAACCGCCCCGTCACCCTGTTCCTGACCGCTGCCGGGATCGCGCGCGTGAGCACGAAGCCGAGGAACGGCTCCAGCGTTGCCCGGTACGGATTACCACCCAGGCGATAAGCCAGTTCCCTGTCATACTGCGCGACCGGACCGATCAGGCCGTTCTTCCGCCACCCGCACGCCCTGCCCGGCATAGTCGATCGCGAAGACCTTGCTCACCATATGCACGCCGGCCCTGGCGGCGGTATAGGGCAGAGGCGCCAGATGCTCGCCGTTGACCCCGGCGACCGAAGTGTAGTTGACGATCGAACCGCCGCCGTTCCGCGCCATCGCCCTGGCCGGCGCCGGTGATCACCGCGATCTTGCCGCTTTCCTTGACTTTTGCCGCGGCAGCTCCTAGGTTCGGCCCCTTCCCATAGCTTCCCGCATTCTTGGAGTGCCCATGGCGCGCGTTACCGTCGAAGATTGCATCGACAAGGTTTCCAATCGTTTCGATCTCGTCCTGCTCGCCGCGCAGCGTGCGCGCGAGATTTCGGGCGGTGCCGAGCTGACTCTGGATCGCGACCGCGACAAGAACCCGGTCGTCGCGCTGCGGGAAATCGCGGAAGAAACCGTCGGCCCCGGACACTTGCGCGAGGCGCTGGTCGGCTCGCTCCAGCGCGTGCTGCCCGACGACGATGACGAGGCCGACGAGATCGGCTCGCTCAGTCAGTCCGCCGAAGCGCTGCGGATCACCGCCGCAGCGCCGGTGCGCAACACCTCGATCGGCGGCGACTACGAAGGCTGACGCCTCCCGCGCGTTGCGGTAGAGTGGCCGCACCGGCAGCACAAAAAGCGGACGCGACGCGCCGCCGGTGTTGCGGCAAATCGCCGTGACACGGGAAAGCGCCGTAGCTGCGGCCCGGCACCCGCCGCGCATGCTCCGATCCCATCGCATCGCCGGAGCGAAGGAATGCCCGCATGATTGCTCCGGGCGCGGCTTGGTGGCATTGACGCGGGCATAAGGGAGATGCCCATGTCCGTGCCAACCACTCTCGCCACCAGGCGGCCGACCAGCCTCGACGAAATTCGCGTCGACTATCCCGAGGCGCCGCCGCACGTCCCCAGGGACCGCATCGTCGACCTGACGTTCGCCATGGGCAGCGAGCCCAACGACCTTGTCGATCCTTACGAGCCGGTGGACTGGCTCACCGGGGCGGACATTCCCCGGCTGCTGTTCAACCCGCCCGCAGCAGGCGGCCTCGGCGCGATCGCCGGCGGCTCGGCCACCGGCAACTGGGTCGTCACGCATTACGAGGATATCGACCGCGTCTATTGCGACAACGATCACTTTTCCAACAAGGGCACGGCCGAATTCCAGCGGCTGATCGGCGAAACCTTCCCCTCGATCCCGCTGGCGATCGATCCGCCCGAACATTCCAAGTACCGCCTGTTCCTGTTCCCCTTCCTCTCGCCGGCGCGTATCACCCGCGACATCGAGCCGCGCATCCGCGAAGTGGTCGTCGAGATGATCGACGCCATCAAGGACAAGGGCGAAGTCGACATGGCCTGGGACTTCGCCCGCGTCTTTCCGGTGCGTATCTTCATGGGGCTGATGGGCTTTCCCAGGGAGATGTTCGACGATTTCCTCGAATGGGAATGGAACATCCTCCATTCGGGCAGCCTCGAAAAGATGCAGTGGGCGCTCAGGAACGTGCTCGGCTTCCTGCGCGGCTTCATCGCCGAGAAGGAAAAGAACCCCGACGAGCACCTGACTTCCTCGATCGTCAACGGCAGGATCAACGGCCGGCCGCTGACCGAGGATGAAAAGATCGGCATGGTCTGGTTCCTCTGGCTCGGCGGGCTCGACACTGTCGCCGCGACGATCAGCCAGATGTTCCGCCGCATGGCGCTGCAACCCGAACTCCAGACGATGATCCGCGAGCATCCCGAGCTGATCAACGGCGCGGTCGAGGAATTCCTGCGCACCCAGCCGATCCTGTCATCGGCGCGGCGCGCGACAAGGGACTTCGAATGGCACGGCGTTCAGGTCAAGGCGGGCGACAGCTTCTCATGCCTCAACCCGGCCGGCAATTTCGACCCGACGCGCTTTGCCAACCCGCGCGTGTTCGATCCAACCCGCAAGGGCAACCGCCATTTCACGCTGGTCGCGGGCGTCCACTCCTGCCTCGGCGGGCACCTTGCCCGGCGCGAGCTGCGTGTGCTGCTGGAAGAATGGTTCAGGCGCATCCCCTCGTTCCGGCCGAAGCCGGGGGCGGACACCACCGTATTTCCGGGCCTGCTTTCGATCCGCAACCTGCCGCTGGTCTGGGACGTCAAGGACGTCGGATAGGCGAGCGATGGCTGGCCGGATGGCAGCATCCGGCGGCTGGCGGAATCGCGGCAAGCAGAAGATTTGCCGGGACCGTTCCGCTTCGATCCGAACCGGAACGGCCCCGGATCAGCTCCACACCGCTTCGGGCGGCAGGCTCATCAGGATCGCATCGATATTGCCGCCGGTCTTGAGGCCGAACAGCGTGCCACGGTCATAGACGAGGTTGAATTCGGCATAGCGGCCGCGCCATTCGAGCTGGCGGAGCTTTTCCTCCCGGCTGAAGCCCAGGCCCATCCGCCGGCGGACCAGCCTGGGGAAAACCGCAAGGAAAGCCTCTCCCACCGCCCTGGTGAAAGCGAAGTTAGCTTCCCAGGCATCAGGCCCGACGCATTCCATGTGGTCGTAGAAAATGCCGCCGACCCCGCGATGAACCTTGCGGTGCGGGATGTAGAAATAGTCGTCGGCCCACTGCTTGAACCGTTCGTAATAATCGGTGCCATGCGCGTCGCACACCAGCTTGAGCGCAGCGTGGAATTCCTCCGTATCCTGCGCATAGGGGATCGGCGGGTTCAGATCGGCGCCGCCGCCGAACCAGGACCGGGTCGTGGTCAGGAAGCGCGTGTTCATATGCACCGCGGGCACATGCGGATTCGCCATATGCGCGACAAGACTGATGCCGGTGGCCGAAAAAGCCGGCCGGTCGGCCGAGGCGCCGTTGATCGTGCCGGCGAAATCCTGCGAAAGATCGCCGACGACGGTGGAGACATTGACCCCGACTTTCTCGAACACGCGCCCTTGCATCACACCGCGCACGCCGCCGCCGGTTTCTCCGCCTTCCCCGCCCTCGACCGCAGCGCGCTGCCACGGGGTATAGGCGAAAGCGGCATCACTGCCGGCTTCGCGCTCGATCGCTTCGAATTCGGCGCAGATGGCATCGCGCAGCGATTCGAACCAGGTGCGGGCGCGGGCGGTATAGGGGGTCCAGTCGGTCATGCGGCCTTCTTCTGTCTGCCTGTCCCCTCCGCGCTTGCCAAATGCCGGCCGCTACGGCAAGGGACACGCCATGGTTCCCTTTTCGTTCGCGGGTGAGGAAATGCCGGTGCTGCCCGGAGGCGGCGGATGGCGCATTGTCAAACAGGGGTTAATTGGGCCAAATAGCCCCTAATTGGTCAGGCGTGCCGCTGAACCGATAATTCCCACTTTCCATGCCCGTGCGAATCGATTTAAGGACGCCGCGCAAAAGTCTTCAGGAGATCGCACTATAGCACCCCCACCCCGGCGCATGATGACGCCTCCCGTCAAGAGCGGGCCTCGCTACAACAATATGATTCTTGCCGACAAGGTCCGCGTGATCGATGACGAAGGCGAGAATCTCGGTGTCATGTACACGCGCGAGGCGATCGAACAGGCGGCCGAGGCCGGACTCGATCTGGTCGAGGTATCGCCCAACGCCGACCCGCCGGTGTGCAAGTTCCTCGATGTCGGCAAATTCCGCTACGAGGCACAGAAGAAGGCCAATCTTGCACGCAAATCGCAGAAGACGCAGGAGATCAAGGAGATCAAGATGCGTCCCAACATCGATGATCACGACTATGACGTGAAAATGCGCAACGTGCATCGCTTCATTGAGGACGGCGACAAGGTGAAAGTGACGCTGCGTTTCCGCGGGCGCGAATTCTCGCACCAGCAGCTCGGCATGAACCTGCTGAAGCGCGTGCAGGAAGACGTGGCCGAAATTGCCAAGATCGAGGCTTATCCGCGCATGGAAGGCCGGCAGATGCTGATGGTGCTGGCTCCCAAGTAAGGAGCACGGGCCGGGGCGGGCATCAGGGGGGAAGACGGATCACCTATATTGCCGAACTGCGCGCCAACTGGCGCCCGCTGCTGGCGGCGACTTTCGGCATGGCGACCGGCTACGGCGCGCTGGCGCTCTATGTGCCGACCGTCATCGCTCCGCTGCTGCTGGCCGAATTCGGCTGGTCCAAAGCCGACTTCGCGCTGGTTTCGGCGCTGGGCATCAGCGCCTCGCTATGCATGCCCTTCGTCGGCCGGCTGACGGACGTGCTGGGTGTGCGCGGCACGGCGCTGATCGGCCTGATCGGCCTGCCAGTCGCTTTCCTCGCCTATGCGATGATGACCGGGCCGATATGGCAATATGTCGTCATCTACGTGATCCAGACAGTGCTCTGCATCACGACCACGGCAACGGTCTATAGCCGCATCCCCGTGCAATATATCCAGCGGGCGCGCGGGTTCGCGCTGGCCATTGTCGCCTCCGGGCCGGCACTGACCGGCGCCATCGGCAGCCCGATTCTCAACGCTTTCGTCGAAAACCACGGCTGGCGCGCAGGCTTTTACGCGATGGCCGCCTTCTGTGCCGTCAGCGCGGTGATCACCCTGCTGCTGCTCCCGTCCGAAAAGCGCCCCGCGGGAACACCCAGACCACGCCGCCGCGCGCGCGAGGACTATCCGGCGATCTTCCGCACGCACGCCTTCTGGATTCTGATCGGGGCGATGCTGCTGTGCAACCTGCCGCAGATCATCGCCCTGTCGCAGTTGAAGCTGATCCTGCTCGACAACGGTGTCACGCCCAGGGGCGCGGCGGTGATGCTGTCCTCGTTCGCCATGGGCACGCTCGCCGGGCGCTTCCTCGCCGGGCTCGCGCTCGACAGGTTCCCGGCGCATGTCGTCGGCTTGGTCTGCATGGGCCTGCCGAGCGTGGGGCTGGTCATCCTCGCCTCGCCTTTCGACGCCCCGACAGTGCTGACGCTCGCCGTGCTATGCATCGGCTTCTCCTTCGGTGCGGAGGGGGACATCGCCGCCTATATCGTGTCCCGTAAATTCCCGGTGGCGGTCTTCAGTTCGGTGATGGGCCTCGTCACCATGGCGATGTCCGCTTCTTCCGCATCGGGCGCGGCGCTTCTCAGCTTCACGCTCACCGCGACCGGCGGTTTCAACCTGTTCATGGCGATCAGCGCCGCCGCCGTCTTCGCCGGCAGCATGATGTTCCTTCTGCTGGCCGACCGGCACCAGGCAGGTGCATTCGACGGCGCAGGGCGATGATCTGATCTGCTCGACAACAGCGGCAGCCACGCCGTCACGCCGGACATAGTCCGTCGATTCGCCCGCACGGCGCGCGAGCGTATCCGGCTCGAAGGGGGCGGCTACCGCCGCGAGCACCTGCGCGCGCTCGCCGCCGCCCATGGCGGGCAATCGGCGTTCGCGGTTCCGTACTGAAATGGCGCGCCCGGCAGGATTCGAACCTGCGGCCCCAAGCTTAGAAGGCTCGTGCTCTATCCAACTGAGCTACGGGCGCGCGCCGGGTTCCACTAGCGGGCTTCGCGGCAAGCGCAAACTGTGATGGGGCGGCTGTGGTGCAACGATGCCGGCGGGCGGGCC
>JAITWR010000152.1 GCA_031285165.1 Novosphingobium sp. | reverse complement strand
AAGAAGCGGCGGCAATACCCTGACGTCACAGATCACATCTTCGAGGCTGGATCAATGAATCTGCAACTCACCTGCCATGGACCGGTCGCACGTATCGCGATCGACCGACCTGCGCGGCGCAATGCCTTTAACCATGAAATGTGGTTGCGTTTGCCCGCGCCCAGCGCTTCGTGGCCAAGTGAAACTAGGTGAGGCCCGAATGCTCAGTACCTTTGCATCAGTACTGTGCAACTGCGCCGCTCGCTGACCCCATGGCTCGACTGGACATACCGGACGATCTCGCGCTGCCGGGCAGGCCCCAGACTTTTTTGACAGCACGCCCCGCAGGATGTGCTTGTCCAGGCTGAGATCCGCCACCAACTGCTTGAGCTTCCGGTTCTCGTCCTCAAGCTGCTTCAGCCGGCCCAACTCGCCTAACCCCGGACTTCAGCAGACCCGGCAAGCCGACCGGCAACGCTTTCGTGGTGTCCTGCAACGGCCGGCTCCGCGATGAGTGCCTCAACACGCATCGGTTCTTGTCAATGGACGATGCCAGGGCCAGGATTGAGGTGTGGCGGACGGACTTGACCTCTGAAGCGCCGGACATCTCGTGCTGGCCGAAGGCAATGCCGGGGCAGGGGGCATGTTCGGCGGGAAGTCTGGCGGTTCGTGGACAGGGGGAAGCGCGGGTGAAGGCGAGTGTCGTTGTTGTCGAGGATGATCCCTTTGTCGCCGCCCATGTCGGGCGCGGTGTGGCGGCGCATGATGCGCTGTCGCTGGCCGCCACGGCGGGGACGCTGGCCGGGGCGCGGGCGCTGCTGGACGAGCCTGTCGACCTGCTCATCCTCGATCTGGCCCTTCCCGACGGCAGCGGGATCGAGCTGATCGAGGAAATCCGGGCGCGCGATCCCCGGAGGCCGCGCATCCTCGTCCTGTCCGTGCTGGGCGATGAGGAGACGGTCATGGCGGCCGTGATGGCCGGCGCGGACGGCTATCTGCTCAAGGACATGGACAGCCTGGATATCGCCCGGCAGGCCGCGGAGGCGCTGACCGGCGCTGCGCCGCTGTCGCCGAGCATCGCCATCTATGTGCTGCGCCACTTGCGCCGACAGCCGGGGCAGCCGAAGCCGGGTGAGGACGATCCGGTCCTGTCGCCGCGGGAGGTCGAACTGCTGGAGCTTCTGGCGCGCGGTTACAGCAACAAGCGGGCAGCGGATGAAATGTCCCTGTCGCCGCACACCATCGCCGAATATGTCCAGTCGATCTATCGCAAGCTCAGGGTCAATACCCGCGGCGAGGCCGTGACCCGCGCCTTTCGCCGCGGGCTGCTGCGCCTGTGATATTTGTCCCGCGGCGATGGTGGCGTGCCCTGGTCATCATCCTGGGCGCGCAACTGCTGTTCTGGGGCGCTTACGCTTTCATCGTCCGAAGCGCTCCGGCGGCAACGCTCGCGGCGGATCGCCTGCCGGGCGCGCTGGCCGTTCTCGACACGCGGCAGGGGCCGGTCGCGGCCTATGCCGTCGGGCTATCGGGCACGGCCCTGCTGCGCATTCCGGGCTGGCATCCCGTGATCCTGCATCCCGCGCAGGCAAGCCTGCTTTCGCCCGACGGGGCCGGGCGTGCCGGCGGGCCGTGGTCGCTCACTTGCCTCGAAAGCCATTGCGGAGAGACGGCGCAGGTCCATGCCGGCCCGCTCGAACGGATGCACCGGGCGGCGGGCCGGGAGCGGTTCCTGCGCTTCGACATTGCCTCGCTGACCGTTGCGGTGATGGCGACGATGGGGGCGGCGCTGCTGGTGCTGCTGCCGATCAGCCGCTTCTCGCGGCTTCAGATGATCACCGGCCTGTTCATGATCGTGGTAAGCGCCGATGTCTGGCTGACCAATTTCGGCGCCATGAACCTGCCCTATGCCTGGTTTCCGCTGCTGCGCTATGGCGTTCAGTATCTGGACCTGACGATGATGGCGCTGACCGTGAATGCCTTCGCGGGCTGGTGTGCGCGGGAGGCGCGCTGGGCCGGCGCCGCCTATGGCACGGCTTTCGCGGTGCTGGCTGCGGCCATGATGCCGGGCGCCGATGTCGCAGCCGTGGTTCCCTGGATCGACGCCGCCGCGATGATCCTGCTGGCCGGCTACGGCCTCGTCGCCCTGATCCGCATGGCGTGCAGCACGCCGGGGCCGGCGGTCAGGGTGCTGGCCTATCTGCTGTTCGGCCTGGCGTCGGTTGCCTTCGATCTGTTCCTGAACCCGATCGCGACCGGACCCATGCTCCAGGCCGCTGCGCTGGCGCCGCCGCTGATCATGTTCGGCATCCTGTTCGAGATGGCGCTGCAAGGCCGGCGGCTCAATCAGGAAGCTGACGGCGCGCGCAGCGATCTGGAGCGGCAGATGCTGGAACAGGACGCGAGCCTGCTGCGCTCGTCCGCTCTGCTGCGTCATCAGGAACGGCAGATCGCCGTCGAGGCGGAGCGCCGCCGCCTGTCGCGCGACATGCATGACGGCATCGGCGGCGTGCTGACCCATCTGCTCTTCAATGTTCGGGAAAACCGCCTGAGCGCCCGCGACATCGAGGACGGCCTGCAATCGGCGGTTGACGATCTGCGCAACATGATGACCGTGATTGATGTCGGCGCCGAGCCGATCGACAAGGTGCTTGCCATGTTCGCGGAGCGCATGGCGGTTCGCCTGGCGCGTTCGGGCATTGCCTTCGACTATCGCAGCACCCTGCCGATTCCGGCGCCCGGCCTCGACATGCGGCGCCTGCTCAACCTCTACCGATTGTTGCAGGAGGGGATCGCCAACGTCCTGCGCCACGCTTCCGCCAGCCGGATCGGGCTGGTCGTGGAGCCCGATGGAGACGATTCCATCCGCATCATGCTCTCGGACAATGGCGAGGGCTTCGACCTGGCTGACATCAGCGGTTCTCCGGGTGAGGGGCGCGGCCTTGTCAATATGCGGTATCGGGCCACGCAGATCGGCGGATCGCTGCACATCGACAGCGCGCCGGGGCAGGGAGCCCGCCTGATCCTGACCTTATCCCCCTGAACAGGGGGATTGCCGCGCCGGGCTGCGGCTCCGAAAACACCCCGGCTTCTCCGCTCCGGCGGAGGACTGGCATCACGGATTGCGAATCCTGCCGAATCCTGCCCTTGCCGGGCGGGCGATCCGAAGGGAGTGAGTAAAATGGTTTCTCGGCGCATTGCCTTCGTCATCGCAGCGGGAGCCGGCGCGGCTCTCGCCCTGCCGCTGATCGCGGCGCAGAATCCCGCCAGCGGC
>JAITWR010000083.1 GCA_031285165.1 Novosphingobium sp. | reverse complement strand
CGGTACCACTCACCCGCCCCGCACCCGTCACCTATCACCCCTCGTCGTCACCCTGAACTTGTTTCAGGGTCCATTTCTCCGTTCGCACGGGGCGAGCGGGGGCAAGCCGTGTCCCACCGCCAGGATCCGTCCAATGCGGATTGCTCGCGTTGATCGGAAGGATGCAGATGCAGGGGACGCGCTTTTTCCCGCATGGACCTGAGTATGCTGCACGATGGATGCTGAAACAAGTTCAGCATGACAATGAAGGGCAGCGAACAAGGGTGACGAAGACGGGGGCGAAACGGTTCCGGTTATCCGCACCCCGTCCCGGCCCCCCGGAACCGCGCTGTCAGGCCGGTTATCCGCCGTGTCGCTTCAGCTCGTTGCCGGTGACTGTCACGACATGCAGCAGGTTGGTGGCTCCCGGCGTGCCGAACGGAACCCCGGCCAGGGCGATCAGCTTCGCGCCGGCGGCGGCGAAGCCGTGGCGCAGGGCCATGCGCTTGCCTTTGGCGATCATTTCCTCGAAGCTGCCGATGTCTCTGGTATAGACCGGATAGGCGCCCCACAGCAGCGCCAGCCGCCGCGCCGTTTTGATCGATGGGGTCAGCACCAGCATCCGCACGTTCGGCCGCTCGCGCGCGACGCGGCGCGCGGTCGAGCCCGAGCCGGTGAAGACGATGATCCCCGAAATCGTCACTGTCCGGGCGATCTGGGCGCAAGCCGCGGCCAGCGCGTCGGCGGTGGTATGATCGGGGACGATCTCGGTATAGTCCATCTGCGCGCCGAGGCCGGGATCGCTTTCGACTTGCGCGGCAATGCGGTGCATGATCGTCACCGCCTCGACCGGCCAGGCGCCGGCGGCGGTTTCGGCCGAGAGCATCACCGCGTCGACGCCGTCATAGACCGCGTTGGCGACATCGGAAACTTCGGCGCGTGTGGGCGCCGGGCTCTCGATCATCGATTCGAGCATCTGTGTCGCGACGATCACCGGCTTGCCCGATGCCCGCGTGGCGGCGACGATACGTTTTTGCAGCGGCGGCACTTCCTCCGGGTTCACCTCGACGCCGAGGTCGCCGCGCGCAACCATGATGCCGTCGGACAGTTCGATAATCTCGTCGAGCCGGTCGACCGCCGCCGGCTTCTCGATCTTGGCGATCAGCGCAGCCCCAGAGCTACTTGGGCCGCCCATCAGCCGCCGCGCCTCGGCGACGTCCTCGGGCCGCTGCACGAAGGACAGCGCCACCCAGTCGGCGCCGTGCTCGACCGCGAAAGCGAGGTCGCGGCGGTCTTTCCCGGTCAGCGCGGGCACCGGCACCACCGCGTCGGGCACGTTGACTCCCTTGCGGTCCGAGATCACGCCGCCAACTTCCGCCGAGCAGAGGACCGCATGCCCGTCGGCGCGGATGACGCGCAGCCGCAGCTTGCCGTCGTCGATCAACAGCCGCTGGCCCTTGCGGAGAATACCGAACAGTTCGGGATGCGGCAGGCAGACGCGGGTTTCGTCGCCGGGCGCCGGATCGCTGTCGAGCGTGAAATGGTTGCCGTGGCGGATGACGGCACGGCCTTCGCGGAACGTGCCGACCCGCAGTTTCGGCCCTTGCAGATCGACAAGCACGGCGATCGGCCGTGCCAGCTCCTTTTCGGCCGCGCGGATGGCGGCGATCGTGGCGGCATGGGTGGCCTGCTCGCCATGGCTCATATTGATGCGGAAGGCGTCGACACCGGCTTTCAGCAGCCGCCGGATCATCTCGGGGCTGTTGCTGGCGGGGCCGAGCGTGGCCAGGATCTTCACCTTGCGGCCCGACATAGCCATTTTCGACGGGACCGTTTCGGGGAGATCGGACTTGGCCAAGACGATACCTCTTTCCTGTTGCCGCTGCCCTGAAGCCATCTTGCGTGATTCATGAATCACGCAAGATGGCTTCAGACTTTTGTGGCCGCATCGTTTTTTGCGCAAAACCGGTTCCCGCTTTCGCGCACGATGCTCTATGGCAAAGCGGCGCGCAAAGACCAAGGATGATTGCCATGGATGACAAACTCGACAGGCTGGACGATGCCCAGGCCGCAGCCGCTTTCCGCCGTCTCGTGCACCACTTGCGCCAGCGGCACGATGCACAGAACATCGATCTCATGGGCCTTGCCGGCTTCTGCCGCAACTGCCTCGCCGACTGGCTCCGCGACGCCGGCTATCCGGGCGACAAGGCCGGGGCGCGCGAACTGATCCACGGCATGCCGGCCGCGGAATGGAAGGAAAAGTACCAGACCGAGGCGACGCCCGAACAGTTGGCCCGGATGGAGGAAAGCCTCAGGCGCAACGGCGGCACGCATTAGGCAGGATGCGGATAATCGGAACCGTTTCGTCCTCCGCCCCCCGTCACCCTGAACTTTTTTCAGGGTCCATGGTGCCGCCAACACCGCAGCAACAGGTACAAAACTGCCCGATGGACCCTGAAACAAGTTCAGGGTGACGATGAGGGAACAGGTGCGGGGCAAGTGATGCCGATATTATGTACGATGCTCCAGGTGTTCGATCCGGTTCGGCTGAAATCGCTTTTCTCCGTTCGTGTCGAGCGGGAATGGACGCTGCAAAATCAACAGGACAGATTCTAATCCACAGGCGATGCCTTCCGCCTTCCGGCTGTCGTCGCTAAGGGCAGGGGCAACCGATTCACCCTGATACTGGAGCCTGACCGATGGCCGACGCCACCGACGACCGCCTGCGCCTTCTGATCGAACGCATCGAACGCCTCGAGGAGGAAAAGAAGGGCATCAGCGACGATATCAAGGATGTCTATCTCGAAGGCAAGGCCGTCGGCTATGATGCCAAGATCATGCGCCAGATCGTCCGCCTGCGCAAAATGCCGCCCGACGACCGCAAGGAAATGGAAGCCATCCTCGATCTCTACAAGGCGGCATTGGGTCTGGGTTGAGCCTGAGCGGTTGCATCCGTCCCGCATGGTGAGGCTGATATGCATCTGATACGGTGGCCAGCGTTGGCACTGACGGTCGCGGCTCTGGCCACGTCCGGCGTGGCGCAAGCGCAACCCGTAGTACAGGATTGGCATGCGATTCTGCGCCGTCTCTCGCGCACGGCGCTGAACGAATACGTCCGCGAGCCCGATTCAGCTCTGATGATCGCCGCCGCCCTCACCGAAGCGCGCCGCCGCACGGGTGCGGGCTCGGCAGGTTTCGACGCCTGCTTCGCGGCCCGGGCTGGCAAGCGCGGGCTGGTGGCGCTCGATCGGGCACTCGATGCGGCATTCTCCTGCCTCGCGCCGGAGGGCACCGCACCCGATATCGCCGAAGAATCGGCCGTTGCCGTAGCCAGTGCCGCGCTGGCCTCGCTTGATCCGGCCAGTCGCCTAATATCGAGCGTCGAGGTGGCGCGACTGAAGAAACTGCTGGTCCCGGCCAACCGTCTCGGTGTGGGCGTTAGCTATTCGATGACTCCCGCCGGCCTCAAGGTGGTTTCTACCATCTGGGGCGGGCCGGCCGAAGCGGCTGGGCTAGTGGCAGGCGATGTCATCACCGCGATTGACGATGTGCAGACCGTAACGCTCGGTATGGACAATTCGGCGGCGGCCATGCGTGGCCCGGCTGGCAGTGCGGTGGTGCTATCGGTGCTGGGTGCAGACGGCAAGTTACAGACGTTCAACTTGTTGCGCCGGGGGATTCCCGCAATCGAGACGATGCGGCAGGGTGACGCCCTAACGGTCCGTTTCAACGCGCTAACTCAGGAGATCCCCAGCACTTTCACGAAAGCGCTGGCGGCACAGGGCACCGATGCCAAGGTGTTGGTCATCGACTTGCGGCACAATCCCGGGGGGCTGCTTGATGTCGTCGTCAGCGTGGCCGACGCGCTGTTGGCCAGCGGACCGATCTTCAGCCAAGCCGATCGGCGGAACCGTGTCGAAACCCGCGCGAAAGCAGGAGCGACGTTCGGGGACAAGCCGGTCGTGGTAATCGTCGATCGGAAAACGGAATCGGGTGCGGAACTGATCGCGGCGGCTTTGGCAGACAATCATCGCGCGCTGATCGTCGGCGAACCGAGTTCCGGATCCGGCTCGGTACATGACCTGATCCCGGTGGGTGGGCCGGCTCCGTTGAAACTCAAGACAGCCGAACTCATGCGTGCCAACGGCGAACCGCTGGTCGGTCATCCAGTCGTGCCCGATTGTGAGGTAAGTGCCAATGATCCGACGATCTTCGCGATTGCCGCGCGCATTGGCTTAGACGGGCTGTCAACTTGCCCGGCACCGGTCCACCGGCCGGAATAGCGCCAGCGGTTGCTATACCATGCGGCGTCAGTGTAAGGGCGCGCGACTTTCTCGTATCCATGGACATAAGGTGAAGAGGCCCATGGCAGGCCATTCCAAATTCAAGAACATCATGCACCGCAAGGGGGCGCAGGATAAGAAGCGCTCGGCGCAGTTTTCCAAACTCAGCCGCGAAATCACCGTCGCGGCGAAAATGGGCATGCCCGACCCCGACATGAATCCGCGCCTGCGCGCTGCGGTCAATGCCGCCAAGGCGCAGTCGATGCCCAAGGACAATATCCAGCGCGCGATCGACAAGGCCAGCAGGGGCGACGGCGAGAACTACGAGGAAGTGCGCTACGAGGGCTATGGCCCCGGTGGTGTCGCGCTGATCGTCGAGGCGCTGACCGACAACCGCAACCGCACCGCGACCAACATGCGCACCGCCTTTTCCAAGAACGGCGGCAACCTGGGCGCAAGCGGCGCGGTGAGCCACGGCTTCGAGCGGCTCGGCCTGATCGAGTACCCGGCGACGGCCGGCGACGAGGAAAAGGTGCTCGAAGCCGCGATCGAGGCGGGCGCCGACGATGTCGAGAGCGACGGGGACGGCCACGCCGTCTGGACCAGCATCGACAGCCTGCACCCGGTTGCCCGCGAACTTGAGAAAGCTCTGGGCGAGGCCGAGGCGGTGAAACTGGCCTGGCGTCCCAATCTCAGGACCGAGGTTTCCGAGGGCGATGCCGGCACGCTGCTCAAGCTGATCGACGTGCTCGACGACGACGACGATGTCCAGACCGTCTGGGGCAATTACGACATCCCCGACGCGGTGATGGAGAAGCTGGGTTGAGATGGGCGCGGTTCGGTCCGAGCCTCGGCATCCGCCTGTGACATGATCATCATCGGCCTCGATCCCGGCCTCGCCTGCACCGGCTGGGGCGTGGTCGCCAAGTCGGGCAGCCGCCTCAGCCATATCGCCAACGGTCAGGTGCGGACCGATCCGCAAGCCGTGCTGGCCGATCGGCTGGTGACGCTCGACCGCGAGCTGACTGACGTGATCCTGCGCCATGCCCCCGATGCAGGAGCGGTCGAGGAAGTCTTCGTCAACGTCAATCCGCAATCGACGCTGAAGCTCGGCCAGGCGCGCGGCGTCTGCCTGCTGGCGCTGGCGCGCGCCGGGCTGCCGGTGCGGGAATATGCCACGCGCCTCGTCAAGAAAGCGCTGGTCGGCACGGGCGGGGCGGAAAAGGCGCAGGTCCAGGCGATGCTCAAGGTGCTGCTGCCGGGTGTGAAACTGGCCGGCGCCGATGCGGCGGACGCGCTTGCGGTCGCCGTGGCGCACGCGCATATGGTTCGGGGATAGGTGCGGGTAAGGGCTGGCGCGGCGTTGCGTTCGCTGGCATAGAACAAAGCATGATCGCCAAACTGACCGGCACGCTCGACGATACCGGCCCCGATTGGGCGGTGATCGACGTTGCCGGTATCGGCTATCTCGTCCACTGCTCGGCCAGGACGCTCGCGGCGCTCGGCAGCGGCGGCGACCGGGTCATCGTACACACCGAAATGCAGGTCAGCGAGAACGACGTGCGGCTGATCGGTTTCGCCAGCGGGGCCGAGCGCGCATGGTTCCGGCTGCTCACCGGAGTCCAGGGAGTCGGCAGCAAGATGGCCCTGGCGGTGCTTTCGGCGCTGTCCGCCGAGGAACTGCAACGCGCCTGCGCCGGCGGCGATGCGGCGATGGTGGCGCGCGCGCAGGGCGTCGGCCCCAAGCTCGCCGGGCGCATCGTCAACGAGCTGCGGGACAAGGCGGGGGCACTGCCCGCCGCTTCGGGGGCCTTGGACGGTATGACCCGGCTGCCTGCCGGGACGGCCAGCACGGACGCTGTTTCCGCGCTGCAAAATCTCGGGTTCAAGCCGACAATCGCCAGCCGGGCCGTGGAACAGGCGCTTGACGAACTGGGCGAAGGTGCGGAACTCGACGTATTGATCCGGGTGGCATTGAAAAGGGCGGCACGATGAGGGCACCGATCGTTGCGGTATATAGTCTCAAGGGCGGCGTCGGGAAGACGACGCTGGCGGTGAATCTGGCCTGGGCCGCGGCCGCGCTGTCGGGGCGGCGGACGCTGCTGTGGGATCTCGACGGCCAGGCCGCGGCGACATGGCTGCTCGGGCACGATGCCGGCGGGGAACAGGCCGAAGCGGCGATTCGCAAGGAACTCGATCCGGCAAAGCTGGTCGTGCCGACGGCGGTTGCAGGGCTCGAACTGCTGCCGGCGGACGCCTCGCTGCGCGACCTCGATGTCATCTTCCGCGATCTCGACAAGAAGAAACGGCTGGCGCGGATGGCCGAGACTCTGTCGGACCGGCGCGACCTGATCGTCATCGATTGCCCGCCGGGGCTGACCGATACCACGGAGCAGGTGCTGCGCGCCGCCGATCTCGTGATCGTGCCGGTGATCCCCTCGCCGCTGGCGCAGCGCGCGCTGGCCGCCGTCGCCGAGCATGTCAAGGGCCGCAAGGCGTTCGATGCGCCGCTGCTTCCGGTGTTCTCGATGGTCGACCGGCGCCGCTCGCTCCACCGCGATGCGATAGCGGCGCAGCCGGACTGGCCGGTGATCCCCATGGCCAGCGCTTTCGAGGCGATGAGCGACCGCCGCGCGCCGCTCGGCACTTTCGCCGGCCGTCGCACGCCGGGAGTGCAGGCGGTGGCGCAGGTGTGGAACAGGGTCGAACAGGCGCTGGTGAAATGGTGGCCGGAGTGAGCCGGGCACCCCGTCCCGTCCATCGTCACCCTGAACTTGTTTCAGGGTCCATGAGCGCGCCAGCCAGAAGATCGACGGGAGCAATGCTCTGGCTTGCAATCCTGTTAACGTGTTTCAATGGTTCGTCGCTGTGGGCGAACCCCAAAATCCTTCCGCCAGAGCTGGACGATCGGATATATCTGCCCATTGAAGATCTTGATGAGCAGGCGCTCTGGTTGCCCCGAACTCTGGGCAGCTACCACACTATTTACCGGCTTACGATCTCAGGCATAGCCTGCCAGTCGTACACTTTTCGTATCAACGAATTCGCAAACGGACGAGCAATCGGAACAGCAAAACGCTGGAACCGCTGCAAATCCGATGAACCTTATGAGCAACGAAATTTTCGGATCCGGGCTGCGGAATTACGAAACTTGAAGCAGCAGTTTGTGAAAGCTCGGCTTTGGGACATTCACCCCCAATTCTGGCAGTCACCCGACGACGAAATTTGCGTCGATGGGGAGGAAATGGTCTTCGAACGGCTCGGCCTCGAAGGTTATCGGATTGCCCAGGCGAATGCGCAGTGTGAAGCGCCAGCCAAATTGATCGCCGCTGCACGAATGTTGGTAGCGTTGGCCAACGAAAGGCGCGCTCTTGCGCTTCTACCCCGGATCGACGCCACGCATGACTAACAACCTCACCCTCTTTTCCGCTTGTATGACTGCGATGCTCCGACCGAAGAACGATGGGCCTGAGCGTGCGGCACGATGGACCCTGAAACAAGTTCAGGGTGACGAGGAAGGACCGGAATCGGCGCCTTTTCTGCGCCCGACCATGGGTGAGCGGGGGATTCGCGCATAGTGGCGGACCCGCAGCGATTGACCGCGCCCGAGCGCCAGACCGAGGATGTCGACGCCGCGTTGCGGCCCAAGACGCTCGACGAATTCGTCGGCCAGGCGGCGGCGAAGGGTAACTTGCGGGTCTTCATCGAATCGGCCCGCTCGCGGCGCGAGGCGATGGATCATGTGCTGTTCTTCGGCCCGCCCGGCCTCGGCAAGACGACGCTGGCGCAGATCGTCGCGCGCGAACTCGGCGTGGGTTTCCGCGCCACGTCCGGGCCGGTGATCGCCAAGTCGGGCGACCTGGCCGCGCTGCTCACCAATCTCGAGGAAGGCGACGTTCTTTTCATCGACGAGATTCACCGGCTCAATCCGGTGGTCGAGGAAGTGCTCTATCCGGCGATGGAAGACCGCGCGCTCGATCTGATTATCGGCGAGGGGCCGTCGGCCCGTTCGGTGCGGATCGATCTGCCGCCGTTCACCCTGATCGGCGCAACCACGCGGCAGGGCCTGCTGACTACGCCGCTGCGCGACCGCTTCGGCATTCCGGTGCGGCTCAATTTCTATACGGTGGAGGAGCTGGAAAGCGTCGTCACCCGCGGCGCGCGGCTGCTGGGCATGGTGATGGAGCCGCAAGGCGCGCGCGAGATCGCCCGCCGCGCGCGCGGCACGCCGCGCGTTGCCGGGCGGCTGATGCGGCGGGTGCGCGATTTTGCCCATGTCGCCGGCAGCACCACCGTCACCCGCGCTTTCGCCGATGATGCGCTGAACCGGCTCGAAGTCGATGCGCTCGGCCTCGATGCACAGGATCGCCGCTATCTGCGCATGATCGCCGAAATCTACAAGGGCGGCCCGGTCGGCGTGGAAACGCTGGCCGCGGGGCTTTCCGAACCGCGCGACACGATCGAGGAAGTGATCGAGCCCTATCTGATCCAGCTCGGCCTCGTCGCGCGCACCGCGCGCGGGCGGTGCCTCAACGACCAGGGCTGGCGGCATCTCGAACTGACGCCGCCCGTGGGCGGGCAGACCAGCCTGTTCGGCACGGGCGCGGGCGAGGAAACGCCGTAGCGGCGAAGTGCGCGGTGCCGGTAGTCGGGACCGGCTCTCCGGAAAAGCGGACCCCCGCCCTGCCGGAGCAGGACGGGGGCCGGTAACGTCAGGCCGTGATGCCGGCGATCAGGCCGCCAGCTTGCGCAGCACGTAGTGCAGGATGCCGCCATTCATGAAATATTCGATCTCGTTGGCGGTATCGATGCGGCAGAGCGCGGTGAAAGTGAACGTGCTGCCGTCCTTGCGGGTGACTTCCACCTGCACGTCCTGGCGCGGTTGCAGGCCGGCGACGCCCGTAATCGTAAAGCTGTCGTCGCCGGTCAGGCCCAGGCTCTCGCGCGTGTCGCCGCCTTTGAACTGCAAGGGCAGCACGCCCATGCCGACGAGGTTCGAGCGGTGGATGCGCTCGAAACTTTCGACGATCACCGCGCGCACGCCCAGCAGGCTGGTGCCCTTGGCCGCCCAATCGCGCGACGAGCCGGTGCCGTATTCCTTGCCCGCAACGACGACCATCGGCGTGCCGTCGGCCCTGTGCTGCATCGCCACGTCGTAGATCGCGCCGACCGCGTCGCCATAGCGGCTCATGCCGCCTTCGACACCGGGGACCATCTCGTTGCGGATGCGGATGTTGGCGAAAGTGCCGCGCATCATCACTTCGTGATGGCCGCGGCGCGAGCCGTAGGAGTTGAAATCCGCTTTCGCCACCTGATGATCCATCAGGTACTTGCCGGCCGGGCTGTCGGCCTTGATGTTGCCGGCCGGGCTGATGTGGTCGGTGGTGATCGAATCGCCGAGGATGGCGAGCGGCCTGGCGCCGACGATGTCGGAAACCGGCGCCGGCGTCATGCTCATGCCCTCGAAGTAGGGCGGGTTGGCGATATAGGTCGAGCCGGCGCGCCATTGATAGGTTTCCGAACCCGTCACGTCGATCGCCTGCCAGTGCCTGTCGCCCTTGTAAACTTCGGCATAGCGCGCCCGGAACATGGCGCGATCGATTGAGGCGGTCATCACTTCGGTCACTTCGGCGTTGCTCGGCCAGATGTCCTTGAGTAACACGTCCCGGCCGTCGCTGCCCTGGCCGATCGGCGTGGTGGTGAAGTCCTCCGTCACCGTGCCCTTGAGCGCATAGGCGACGACCAGCGGCGGCGAGGCGAGGAAATTGGCGCGCACGTCGGGGCTGACGCGGCCTTCGAAATTGCGGTTGCCCGAGATGACCGAAGCGGCGACGATGTTGCTGGCGTTGATCGCCTGGCTGATCGGCTCGGCCAGCGGGCCGGAATTGCCGATGCAGGTGGTGCAGCCATAGCCGACGAGGTTGAAGCCGATCGCGTCGAGATGGTCCTGCAAGCCGGCGCGCTCAAGATAGTCGGTGACCACCTGCGAGCCCGGCGCGAGGCTGGTCTTGACCCAGGGCTTCGGCTTGAGGCCGCGCTCGTTCGCTTTCTTGGCGACGAGGCCGGCGGCGATGAGGACGCCGGGGTTGGAGGTGTTGGTGCAACTGGTGATCGCGGCGATGACAACATCGCCGTCACCGATGTCGTGCGCCTTGCCCTGAACCGGGACGCGCGCCGCCTGCTTCTTGTACACATCCGCAAGGTCGGCGTTGAAAACGTCGTCGACCCGGGTGAGCGCGACCTTGTCCTGCGGGCGCTTCGGACCGGCCAGCGAGGGGACGACCGTGGCCATGTCGAGTTCGAGCGTATCGGTGAAAACCGGATCGGGCGCGGCGGGATCGAGCCAGAAGCCCTGTTCCCTGGCATAGGCTTCGACGAGAGCGATCCGGCTTTCCTCGCGGCCGGTGAGGCGCATGTAGTCGAGCGTCTTGTCGTCGATGCCGAAGAAGCCGCAGGTCGCGCCGTATTCGGGCGCCATGTTGGCCAGCGTCGCCCGGTCGGCAAGGCTCAACGCGGCAAGGCCGGGGCCGAAATATTCGACGAAGCGGCCGACCACGCCCTTGGCGCGCAGCATCTGGGTGCAGGTGAGCACCAGATCGGTGGCGGTGACGCCTTCCTGCAACTCGCCGGTCAGCTTGAAGCCGACGACTTCGGGGATAAGCATCGACACCGGCTGGCCGAGCATCGCCGCTTCGGCCTCGATGCCGCCGACACCCCAGCCGAGCACGCCGAGGCCGTTGATCATCGTCGTATGGCTGTCGGTGCCGACGCAGGTATCGGGATAGGCCACGGTGACGCCGTTCGCGTCCTCGCTGGTCCAGACCGCCTGGGCGATGTGTTCGAGATTCACCTGATGGCAGATGCCGGTGCCCGGCGGCACGGCATTGAAATTGTCGAGGCTTTTCGAGCCCCACTTGAGGAAATCATAGCGCTCGAAATTGCGCTGGTACTCGATCTCGACGTTCTGCTCGAAGGCTTTGGGGTGGCCGAACTCGTCGACCATGACCGAGTGGTCGATGACGAGGTGGACGGGGACCAGCGGATTGATCTTGCCGGTATCGCCGCCGAGCCGGGCGATCGCATCGCGCATCGCGGCCAGATCGACCACGCAGGGGACGCCGGTGAAATCCTGCATCAGCACGCGCGCGGGGCGGTACTGGATCTCGTTCTGCGATTCCCTGGGGTTCTTCTGCCAGTCGACCAGCGCCTGAATGTCGCCGGTCGAGACGGTGAAGCCGCCGTCCTCGAAACGGAGCAGATTCTCGAGCAGGACTTTCATCGAGAAAGGCAGGCGCGATATGTCGCCCAGCTTCTCGCCCGCTTTCTTCAGCGAGTAGTAGGCGACTTCCTTGCCACCGACGTTCATCGTGCTGCGGGTGCCGAGCGAGTCCTGTCCGACCTGAGTCATGCGCCTGTTTTTCCCTCGTGGTTATGGTTTCCGCCCGGAATGCGGCCCGGGATGCGGGATGCAGCCCTTCGCGGCATGTTGCATCGCGGTATCGCGGATTCGATGCGCTGCCGATGCGCGTTCAGCGGCGCAAGGTCAAGGGGTGCCGGGTCAAGGGGCGGGTGGCGCCTTGCCGGCGCTGGCGGAGCTTACTGCCCCTGCCCGCGGCCGGGCGCCGCGAAAGTGCCCGAAACACGGCCGCCGCCCGTGCCGCCAGCCGATACGGCCCCGCCGCCGCGGCCGTCGATGCTGGAAATGCCGGTGTTGAGGTCCATCACCAGCCGCCCGCCGTTCAGCGTGTCGCTGCCGCGGCGCAGCGCCACATCGCCAGCCATCGTGATGATGCGGCGGTTGAAATCATAGACCGCGACATTGCCGCGCGCGCTTTCGCTGCCGCGCGTCACGGTCACGCCGCCGGTGGCGTCGAGCCGCTGGATCTGGAGCGAGCCGGCATCGGTATAGGCAACCATCGTGCGCGCCGCCTGCATCCTGAGATCGCCCTGGGTGATAGCGACATTGCCCGAAAGGATGACGCGCTTCGCCCGATCCTGCAACTCAATGCGGTCGGCGGCATAGTTCACCGGCGCGTTGCTGTCGTGCCCGGCGATGCCCTGGGCGCCGAGCCGTTGCAGCCCGATCAGCGCCGCGCTTGCAGCGAGGAAAGTGCCGAGCGCGATTTTCCATGCCGGCCGGAAGGAAGAACGAGACATCATCGGGGCATCCTGATCCTGGCGGGCGTCATCCGCAACCGGGCGTTGCCCTCGATCGCCACGGTCCTTTCACCAAGGTCGGCGCTTATCCGGTCAGCGGTGAAAGTGCCAGCGGGAACCGTGCCGGAAACCCCGCCACTGCCCATCAGCCGCCGCGTCTTCAGATCGATGGCAACGTTGCGCGTGACCATGCTGTAACCGTCGGCGGCGGTGAAATCGACCGGGCCGGGCACGGTGACCTTGCCGGTTTCGAAATCGTATTGCCCGCCGGGCGCCCTGAGTTCCGCCGCACCGTCCTGCAATTGCAGGCTGGCGATCAGGTTCCGCATTTCGAGCACCGGCAATGCGGGCGAAGGCTGGATGGCGTTGCCGGCGGCCAGGCGGAACGGCCGGCCCTGGTTGTCCTGGCCGCGGTATGTCGCCTTGTCGACATGGATGCGTTCGGATGTCAGCGCCACTTTGTTGCGGTCGAGCAGGAAAGTGATTTCGCCACGCGGGCCGAACGGCACCAGCAGCATCACCGCGGCGACCAGGCCGATGCACGCGGGCAGCGCCCTGGCGAGAAACCCGACCAGCCGGTCGTGCGAGCCCCCCGGCGCGGCGAAGTGCTGCCGCCGGTTGCGGATGAGGTCAGCCTGCGCCGTCATTCGTGGCTGAAGATGTCTTGCTCGGGCCAGCCGGCAAGGTCGAGCCTGGCGCGGGCGGGAAGGAAATCGAAGCAGGCCTGGGCCAGTTCGGTGCGGTGTTCGCGTGCCAGCCGCTCGACGAGGATGGCGTGCATCGCGTGGAGATGGCGCACGTCCGATGCGGCATATTCGCGCTGCGCATCGGAAAGCACCGCACCGCCCCAGTCGCTCGACTGCTGCTGCTTGGATATTTCCTTGCCCAGCAGCTCGCGCACCAGATCCTTGAGCCCGTGGCGGTCGGTATAGGTGCGGGTGAGCTTGCTGGCGATCTTGGTGCAGAACACCGGCGCGGCGGTGACGCCGAGATAGTGCCGGATCGCCGCGAGATCGAACCGGGCGAAGTGGAACAGCTTGAGCCGGCCAGGGTCCGCCAGCACGGCCTTGAGATTGGGCGCATCGTAGGCGCTGCCGGGAGCGAAGCGGACGAGGTGTTCGTCGCCCTGCCCGTCGGAGATCTGGACGACGCAGAGCCGATCGCGCGGCGTGACGAGGCCCATCGTTTCGGTATCGACCGCGACCGGGCCGGGCACGAGCAGGCCCTGGGGAATATCTTCTTCGTGAAAGTGGACAGCCATGGGGCAAGCGGCTTAGGCATATCGGCGGTCATGTCAAAGGTTTTGGCATGTCACAGGTTTCGGCAAGACGAAGGGAGCGGGGAGCAGACGGATGGCGGCGGAAGCGGTTCCCGAAAGCTGGCGCCCGGCGATCGAGCCCGTGCTGGCAACGCGTGAGGCGCGGCGGCTGGGCGGGTTCCTCAAGAGCGAGGAAGCCGGCGGCAAGCGGATCTACCCGCCGCGCGGCACCCGGCTGCGCGCACTGGAACTGACCCCGCTCGATCGGGTCAGAGTCGTGATTCTGGGGCAGGATCCCTATCACGGCGCGGGCCAGGCGCACGGCCTCAGCTTCTCGGTGCCCGAAGGCGTGCCGATCCCGCCATCGCTGGCCAATATCCACAAGGAGATCGCAAGCGACCTCTCCATCCCGCCGCCGCGCCACGGCAATCTGGAAAAATGGGCGCGGCAGGGCGTGCTGCTGCTCAACAATGCGCTGACCGTCGAGGAAGGCCGCGCGGGATCGCACCAGAAGCTCGGCTGGGAAGCGATTACCGACGCGGCGGTGGCGGCCGTGGCGGCGCGCGAGGAACCCTCGGTCTTCCTCCTCTGGGGCAGCCACGCGCGCAACAAGGCGGGGCGCGTGCCGGGGCTGGCGGACGGCCGGCACCTCGTCCTGACCGCCCCGCACCCGAGCCCGCTCTCGGCCCATTCGGGCTTCTTCGGCTGCCGCCATTTCAGCCGGGCCAACGCCTTTCTGGAACAGCACGGCCGGGGCGCGATCGACTGGAGTGCATAGCCGGAAGCCGGGGTGAAAATCATTATTATATATTTATATCAATATCTTATCTTAAAGGGAAGGAGCCGCGGCCGGCCGGCCCGGCGCGAGACAAGGACAGGTGACAGGACATGGCCACGAACAGACCGCCGCGCAGCCCGGACGAGATGGATTTCACGATTTCGGGCGAAAGCCATGTGCGCGCCTATCGCGAAACCGGCGGCGCGACGGGCTATATCTGGAACAATGCGACGACCCTGCTGCTGACGACCACGGGCCGCCGCTCGGGCGAGGAGAAGACGGTTCCGCTGATCTTCGTGCCCGACGGCGACAATTGCGTGATCATCGCCTCGCTGGGCGGCGCGCCGAAGCATCCTGCCTGGTATCTGAACCTGGAAGAAAACCCCCGGGTCACCTTGCAAGTGCAGGACAAGGTGTTCGCAGCCACCGCCCGCACCGCGCTTTCGCCCGAGCGTGAACGGCTCTGGGCCAAGGCAGTCGCGGCCTGGCCGCAATACGACGACTATCAGGCCAAGACCACGCGCCGGATTCCGGTGGTCGTGCTGGAGCCGGTAAAAGCATAACACGGCCGCCCCTCCCCCCGCCTCTCCCGTCAGGGCACCAGCATGGTGAACAGCCAGGTGGCGAAGATCACCAGGTGGATCACTCCCTGCACCATCGTCGTCCGTCCCGTTCCCAGAGTCAGCGAGGCGACCAGCAGGGTCAGCGCCAGAATCACAGTGCCCTGCACGGACAGGCCGAGTTCCAGATGCAGCCCGGTCACCAGCGCGGTGATCGCCACGGCCGGAATGGTGAGCCCGATCGTCGCCAGGGCCGAGCCGATGGCGAGGTTGAGGCTGGTCTGCACGCGATTGGCCCGCGCGGCGCGGATCGCGGCCAGCCCCTCGGGCGCAAGCACCAGAGCGGCGATGACGATGCCGACCATCGCCTCGGGCGCGCCGATTGCCCGCAGGCCGGCCTCGATCGCCGGGGACAGCGCCTTGGCCAGCAGCACGACCGCCGCCAGCGCCGCGACCAGCATCACTCCGGCCGCCATGGCCCTGGCCCGCGGCACCGGCGCCTCGTGTGCATAATCGCCGTCCTCCGGGTAGAGGAAATGGTCGCGGTGGCGGATCGTCTGGGCGACGACGAAAGTGGCATAGACCACCAGCGAGACGACCGCGACGAAAGCGAGCTGCGACGGCGAATAGAACGGCCCGGCAGCCGAAGTCGTGTAATTGGGCAGCACCAGGGTCAGCACCGCCAGTGTCGCCAGCATGGCCAGCCCGGCGCTGACCCCGGACTGGGTATAGCCCTGTTCGTGATAACGCCGCCCCCCGGCCAGCAGACACAGGCCGACGATGCCGTTGATCGTGATCATGATCGCCGCGATCAGCGTATCGCGCGCCAGCGTCTGCGCCCCGGCGCTGAAAATGATCGAAACGATCAGCGAGGTTTCGATGATCGTGACTGCCAGGGCCAGAACCAGCGTGCCGAACGGCTCGCCGAGGTGGTGGGCCACGATTTCCGCATGATACACCGCGGTCATCACGACCAGGCCCAGCAGCAGCCCCAGCCCCGCCACCAGACCGGGACCGGCCGGCTTGCCCAGCGCCAGGGCGGCCAGGCCCAGCCAGGGCAGGACGATCGACCAGGCGGCCAGGCCGAAGCCGGGAAAGCGGGCGGGCGGCGGCAGGGCAGGCGGCAGCGGGGCGGGAGGATCGGCGTCGGTCATCGCCGCACTATAGCCACACCGCCGGGCAGAGCCAAAGCGGCCCGGCGGCCCTGTCAGATCAGGCCGGCGAGCGGGCTGGAAGGATCGGCATAGCGGCGCGTCGCCATGCGCCCGGCGAGATAGGCATCGCGCCCGGCCGCAACCGCGCGCTTCATCGCCCGCGCCATGCGCAGCGGGTCTTTCGCCTCGGCGATGGCGGTGTTCATCAGCACGCCGTCGCAGCCCAGTTCCATCGCCACCGCCGCGTCGGAAGCGGTGCCGACGCCGGCATCGACCAGCACCGGCACGCCCGCCCCCTCGACGATGAGGCGGATGGTCACACGGTTCTGGATGCCGAGGCCCGAGCCGATCGGCGCGCCCAGCGGCATCACCGCCACCGCGCCGGCTTCCTCCAGTTGCTTCGCCGCGATCGGATCGTCGACGCAATAGACCATCGGCAGGAAGCCTTCCCCGGCCAGCACCTCGGTTGCTTTCAGCGTCTCGCGCATGTCGGGATAGAGCGTGCGTGCCTCGCCCAGCACTTCCAGCTTGACCAGATCCCAGCCGCCTGCCTCGCGCGCCAGGCGCAGCGTGCGGATCGCCTCGTCGGCGGTGAAGCAGCCGGCGGTGTTGGGCAGGTAGGTGATCTTTGCCGGATCGATGAAATCGGTCAGCATCGGCGCCCTGGGATCGCTGATGTTCACCCGGCGCACCGCTACGGTGACGATCTCCGCCCCCGAAGCCGCGACCGCCGCGGCGTTCTGCGCGAAATCCCGGTACTTGCCGGTGCCGACGATCAGCCGCGAGCGGAACGTGCGGCCGGCGACGGTCCAGGTGTCGTCACGATCGTCGTCGCCGCCGCCGACGAAATGGACGATCTCGAGCGCGTCGCCGTCGCCCAGCACGATATCGGCCAGGGCCGAGCGCGGGGCGATCGCGCCGTTGCGCTCGACCGCCACTTTGGCCGGATCGAGCGCGAGGCTGCGGACGAGATCGGCGATCGTCGCGCCGGCGGCAATGCGGCGCGGCTCACCGTTGACGGTAAGGGAAAGTTCTGCGGACATGACTGCGGCAGATAGCGCTCAGGCGGCGTGACGCAAGTTCCGTATGTGCGCGGCAGCGACCAGGGCGACGCCGGCGATGGTCAGCACGGCTTCGGGCAGGCCATGGCCGGCAGCGAGCGCCGCCGCCATCGCCGCGACGCCGCAGGCACCGAGCGCCAGCGGGCCGAACCGCCCGTGGCGCCGCGCGCCGAGCCCCAGCGCCGCCACGCCCACCAGCACCGCCAGCGCCAGCCCGACCCGGTGAATCGCCGGCGCCAGCAGCAGTCCCCCGCCCAGGCCGAGCAGAGAAACCAGCACGATGCCGAGAATGCAATGCGCCGCGCAAAGCCCCGACAGCAGCACCCCGGCACCATCGAGCCGCCCGCGAATCACGAAGAAGATGCGCCTCATGCCCCGGCAATATGTAATGTTGTATCATCCTGCAAGCCCCCTCCCCGCCGCGCGCCCGGCCTTGCGGCCTGAACCCGTTCGTGCCGCCCGCAAGGCGGTTTATCCCGGGCGGCTGGCCGCCCATGCCGGCCGAAGGGCAGGAACGCGAAGGTTCCACGCTGCATCCCTGTTGACTGTAGCAAGCGCTAGGCCGACAGTGGCGGCGAGGGGATGTGCGAATCCGCCTGCCGGGTCGCTGCCGCCACGGAACACACGGGAGCAGAAGCCATGCAATATAACGTGATCTCGGCCGACAATCACATTCTGGAGCCGCGCGACCTGTTCACCACGCGGCTGCCCAAGGAGTATCGCGACCGTGCCCCGCGCGTGATCCGCGGCGAGGATGGCGGCGATGGCTGGTCGTGGGACGGCAGGACGGTCGCGCGCACGCTGGGCATCGAGGCCACTGCCGGCCGTGCCGTGAAAATCAGCGGCTATACCTGGGAGGAAATCCTGCCGGGCAACTACGACGGCGCGGCTCATCTCGCCGACATGCAGCAGGAAGGCGTCGATGCCGCGGTGCTGTTCCCCTCGGTGCCGCTGATGGGCTGGTCGATGCACGACGATCCGTTCGGCCTCGCGCTGATGCAGACTTTCAACGACTGGGTGTTCGACGATTTCACCGCGCCCGATCCCAAACGGCTGATCGCGCTGCCGATGATGCCGGTGAATCACGCGATGGACGTGCTGCTGGCCGAACTGGACCGCATGCTGAAGAAGGGTGCGAAGGCCGTGCATATCCCGGTCTTCCCCGACAAAAGCTATATCGATACCTATTGGGATCCGTTCTGGGCCGCCGTCGCCGAAGCCGGCGTGCCGCTGTGCATGCACCGCACTTCGGGCGGCATCGATACGTCGTCGAAGACCAATTTCCAGTTCAAGGTGCCGGGCGTGAATGTCGCGGGCACGGTGATCCGCTTCTTCTCGGGCGTCGAGCCGCTGACGATGATGATTTTCACCGGCGTATTCAACCGCCACCCCGGGCTCAGGATCATGGACGCCGAGGTCAATTTCGGCTGGATCCCCTACTGGAAGCAGCAGATGGACCAGTCGTTCGAGCAGCAGAAGGGCTGGGCGCGCTTCCCGTTCGAGAACAAACCGAGCGAGACGCTGGGCAAGAACGTGTTCGTGACGATCCTCGACGACAAGGTGGGCTTCGATCAGGTGGCGAACGAGCCGGTGATGGCCGATGTCGCGCTGTTCTCGATCGACTATCCGCATTCGGTGTGCCTCTGGCCGAACACGCGCAAATATATCGACGACGTGACCATGAACGTCGCACCGGACGCAAAGCACAAGATCCTCGCCGGCAATGCGGTGAAGCTGTTCAACCTGGACTGAACGGACAGGCGCCGGGTCAGGGCGGGGCCGGGGGCGGAGGGGCGCGCGATACAAAAGCGCCCCCTCCCGCAAGGGGAGGGGCTGTGCGGCCGTCCGACACTGCACCCTCATCCCACGCCCGTCACCCTGAACTTGTTTCAGGGTCCATCGGGCAGTTTTACACCTGCGGGCACGGTGTCGGCGGAGGGATGGACCCTGAAACAAGTTCAGGGTGACGATGCAGGAAAACGGGAGCCGGGGGAGGACGCCGCCGGGTTTCAGCCGGGTGGGCGGTGCAGGCGGTGGGCTTCGACCGGGTGGCCGCCGATCACGTGCTCCTGAATGATGCGTTCGAGCACTGCCGGCGTGCAGCCGTGATACCATATGCCGTCGGGATAGACGACCGCGATCGGCCCGGCCGTGCAGACGCGCAGGCAGGAAACCTTGCTGCGCAGCACACCGGCCTTGCCGCCCAGCCCCAGTTCGCCCAGCCGCCGCTTGAGGAAATTCCAGGATGCGATCCCGGCTTCCCGGTCGCAGCATTTCGGCAGCTCGGGATCGGCGCAGAGCAGGATATGGCGGCGCATATCGAAGCCGCCCAGCAGCGCCAGCGCCCGCTCCGCCCGGGCGACCTGCCGGGCAGGGTCCGGCCCGGCGGTCATGCCGCAAGCATCCAGGCTTCCGCGCCGGCGCGGAAGGCCGGGGGCAGCGGCACCGGCCCCGTCCCGTCCATGCACACCATGACCGCCCGGGCACAGGCGACGGTGCGGCCCTGCTGGGTGACGAGCTGGTGCAGCGTGTAGCTGGTATTGCCGAGCTGCGAGAGCGCGACATGCATGGCGATCGGGTCGGGGAAATAGCCCTGCCCGAGAAACTCCACGGCAATGCTGGCCACCATCGAAGTCATGCCGGCAATCGCCGCGTGATAGCCGCTGGCGCGATGGAAACGCACGCGCCCTTCTTCAAGCAGGCCCACCAGCGCGACATTATTGATGTGCTGGTTGACATCGATATCGCCGAAGCGCGTCTCGATGCTGCAATGGAAGGGATAGCGCCCGGGATCGAGCAGCGCGGGATCGGGTCTGGGCATTACGCGTTCTTGTCGACGATCCGCGCGATCTCGGCCGCGACCATGCGCTCGACAATGGCCGGAAGGTGCCGGTCGAGCCAGTCGGCCAGGGCCGGGCGCAGCAGTTCGCGCACCAGCCCTTCCAGCGTCGTCTCGCCCGTCCGGGCGGCCTGCCCCGGTGCGCCCGGCTCGGCCAGCCGGGTGAGCGCGGCGAGCGATTCACGCATCGATTCGCGCGCGCCGGGATTCACGATCGGGTCGGGCGCCGCCGGCGGTTCCTGCCGCGCGCTTTCGGCCCCGACGGGATCGGCGGCGGCGATGAGAGCATCCTCGCCGAGATCGAGTACGTCGTCCGTATTGCCGCCCGTGTCCCTGTCCGCATCGTCCGGGTCGGCAGCCATGTCCGGCCGGCTGGCCCCGGCGCCATCACCCCCGACGCCATCACCATCGTCGCGCGCGATCACCTGCTTGATCGATTCGAGGATTTCCTCGACCGTCGGTTCCCCGGCATTGCGCATCGCCTATCGTTCCTCCGGCGCCTGGGTCGTCGTCTGATCCGGGCGAATGTCGCCGTCCTGCGTCGGCGTGTCAACGGTGCGGGTCGAGCGCGGCTGCGGCGCGGGATCGTCGTCCCAGTCGAACCACTTGCCGCGCACCCGCCGGGTATTCGCCTGCGGATCGTACAGCGGCCCGCCGTCCAGCCCCAGATCCTGCGCTTCGGCCCTACCCATGGCCGCCAACAGGGTGAAACCGGCGATATAAGCGTTGCGCCGCGCAGTCACCAGGCGGACCTGCGCCTGGAGCAATTCCTGCTCGGCATTGAGGATTTCGAGAATCGTGCGGTTGCCGATGCTGTTTTCAGCGCGCACGCCTTCGAGACTGAGCGCGGCAGCATCGATCTCGCTGCGGGTCGAGGCGATGATCGCGTTCGCCGCCTGCCACGACGACCAGGCCGAACGGACCTGCGCGATCACCTCGCGCTCGGCGTCGATCTCGTTTTCCATGGCCGCGCTTTCGCGCGCCTGCGCCTGGCGGCGCAGCGCCGCCGGGCGGCCGCCCTGGAAGATCGGTATGCTGGCCTGCACGCCGATCTGCGCCGTGGTCGCGGTCTGGGAAGCGGCAAGGGCGGGGATACCGGCATTGCCGAGGCTGCCGAGATAGTCCTGGTGCGCGCCGCTGCCGACGACCTGCAAAGTCGGCAGGCGGCCCGCGCCCGCCGCTTTCACGTCATAGCCGGCGGCCTTGCGCTGTTCGCGCGCGGCGATGAGGTCGGGATTGCTGTCGAGCGCGATCTGCACTGCTTCCTCGGGCGTTGCCGGCAGGCCAGGCAGCGGCGGCGGCGGCTCCAGCCGGCCCGGCGCATGGCCGACGAAGCGGATATAGCGTTCCCGCGCCGCGGCAAGATCGGCTTCGGCGCTGCGGGCATCGCCTTGCGCCAGGGCCAGCCGCGATTGCGACTGGGCGACATCGGTGCGGGTCAGGTCGCCGATCTCGAAGCGGTCGCCGGTGGCCTGAAGATTGACTTCAAGCACCCGGACATTGCTGCGGTTGAGCCCGACCACCGCCTCGTTCAGAATGACATCCATATAGGCGCCGACGACCTGGCTGAACACGGCGCTTTCGGTGGCGCGCAAGCCGGCCTGCCCGGCGGCGATGCGCACCTTTTCCGCTTTCACCCCGTTGCGCACCGCGCCGCCCGAATAGATCGGCACGGCCAGCGAGAGACTTTCCTGTAGCAGCCGCCCCGGCGCGATGATCGCGGTGCTGCTCTGCTTGACATATTCGGTATAGGCCACGCCGGCACTGAGCGACGGGCGCCCGTCGGCCTGCCTGATCGGCACGTTCTCATCAGTGGCGCGCTGGCCGGCGCGCGCGCCCTGAAGCACGGGATTGGTATTGTAGGCGCTGATCAGCGCCGCGCGCAGATCCTCGGCCTGCGCCGGAATCGCGCCGGGAACCGCCAGCAGGGCGGCTCCGGCCAGCAGCCGGACAGGCAGGCCGGCCCGGCCCACGCTCAGAAGCTCCAGCGCTTCGGTGCAGCGAATTCGGGAAGGACGGGAATGCCGATTTCGGCCAGCGGCAGCAGCGTGACCTCGCCCGCCGTCTTGCGGCCTGCGGCAAGGCGGGTGACGCCGCGCCGGACCAGGCCGGTGACGATGCGGCCGCCTTCGGCAAGCTGCGCGGCCAGCGGCGCGGCCAGTTCCTCGATCGCGCCGTCGACGACGATCAGCGAATAGGTGCCGCTGCCGGGCCGGACGGCGGCCGAAGCGGGGTCCGCCGTGTCGAGCGAGCCGGCCAGCGGCGCGAGCAGCGCGGCGAGATAGCCCCTGCCGTCGCCGACCAGCAGCACCCTGTCGGCCGCGGTCGGCCGCGCTTCGGCCAGCATCATGCCGTGAACCAGCGGCGCGGCGAGAAAGCGGCCCCGGCCCAGCGGCACGGCGCGGTCGATATAGGCGGCGGCGCGGTTTTCCTCGGGCACGAAGTCCTCACGCGGGACACGCGCCATGGCCGCCAGCACCCAGGGCTCGTTCACGCCGCTGGTGCGAAGCTGGCTGTCGATCATCGCGCGGCGGGCTGCGTCGAAAGGCGCGGCGGGCCGGTTTCCGGTCAAAGTCATCAAAAGCAGTCCTTCATGCGCCGCCGGCTGTCCCGCATCCGTTCCCCCGGCCGCGCGTCCGAGAGCTTGCTCTAGGCGAAGGCCGCAGGCTCGCCAAGCGCTTTGACGGACACTGCGGCCGGGCCTATGGCGAACCATCGCAATTCCGCCCGCGCGGCGGCAAGGGGGTATCCGGGCAATGGCCGAAATGGTGACTATCCGCGAGCAGGATCTGATCGAAAGCGTCGCGGATGCGCTGCAATATATCAGCTATTTTCATCCGATGGACTATATCCGCGCGCTCGGCGCGGCCTATGAGGCCGAGCAGGGTCCGGCCGCACGGGATGCGATCGCCCAGATCCTGACCAACAGCCGCATGTGCGCCGAAGGCCACCGGCCGCTGTGCCAGGATACCGGCATCGTCAATGTCTTCATCGCCTGGGGCCAGGACTGCCGGCTCGAATCGGCGCGGGCGCTTCAGGAAGTCGTCGACGAGGGAGTGCGCCGCGCCTATCTCGACCCGGAGAACCGGCTGCGTGCCTCGGTGCTGGCCGATCCCGCTTTCACCCGCCGCAACACCAGGGACAACACGCCCTGCGTGCTCAGTGTCTCGATGGTGCCGGGAGCCACTGTCTCGGTCGATGTCGCGGCCAAGGGCGGCGGGTCGGAAAACAAGTCCAAGTTCAGGATGATGAACCCGTCGGATTCGATCGTCGACTGGGTGGTGGAAATGCTGCCGCAGATGGGCGCCGGCTGGTGCCCGCCGGGCATGCTGGGCATCGGCATCGGCGGCACGGCCGAGCATTGCGTCAGGCTGGCCAAGGAAAGCCTGATGGAGCCGATC
>JAITWR010000015.1 GCA_031285165.1 Novosphingobium sp. | reverse complement strand
CGCGGTATCGACCCCGGTCCATGCAGCCCCGTCGCTGCCGCCTTCATCATGTATTGCGTCTCGCTGGTTCTCCGCCGCGAAGCCGCCACGGGCATCACCGAGGGGCACGCCGAAGTCCTCGCGTTCATGGACTGGGCGCTGAAACGGGTGTCGTAACGGCAGCGCTGCACGGGTTGACCCCTGTTCGCCCCGCGTGCTAATAAAGTGATCAGCAGACGGGATGCCGGCCATGGACGCCTGCTCGCGATGAACGGACTGCGTGGCCCAGGCACAGGTGCGATTATGACCGATATGTATGAAATCCCGATCATCGCCCGCGGCCGCATCATCGAGCCGGGCGAGGACGCCGTCGAGTTCAGGGGCCGCGGCGGCGCCAGTTTCCGCGCGCCCGATCCGCACAGGCATGTGCATGATCTCGTGCTCGGCAATCCGGTGCTGCTCGGCGATTTGCAGAACACACCGATGCGCGATATCATCGATTTTCTCGCCGAGGCGGGCAAGCGGCTCAGGCTCGACGACAATCCCTATCTCCAGGCCAGCTTTGCCCTGGCCCTGCGCGCCGGCGGTCTGGCCGAACCGATCCTGCGCGGGGTTTACGACGATCTGCCGCATATGTTCGATCCGGCTGCGATGTACGCGCAGATCGACAGCACCGTCGGTGTCGACCATCTCGACGGCTGGGTGCCTTCGCCCGCCGGGCCGCATTGCCGTGTCCGCGCGGTCGGCACGCGCCAGCTTCACATCACCGCGGGCAACGTGCCGGTCGTCGCAGCGCTGACCATCGTGCGCGGCGCGCTGACCAAGTCCGATATCCTGATCAAGTCGCCCTCGAACGATCCGCTGACCGCCAATGCGATCATGCGCACATTGCTGGAACTCGATGCCGGCCACCCGGTCTGCAAGCATGTCGCCGTCGCCTACTGGAAAGGCGGCGACGAATTCATGGATTCGCAGATCGTCCGCACCAGCCGGATCGACAAGATCACCGCCTGGGGCGGCATGTCTTCGGTCAGGCACATCCAGAAGTTCCTGACGCCGGGCATCGATCTCACCGCGCTCAATCCCAAGTTTTCGATGTCGGTGATCGGCAGGGAAGCGCTGGAAAGCGAGGCGGCGATGGACGAGGCGGCGATGGGCATCGCCGTGATCGCCGGCTTCTACAACCAGACCGCCTGCGCCAACACGCGGCTCGTCTATGTCGAATGCGGCACCGACGACGCATCGCTCGACCGGCTGGCCGAACTCGGCCGCAAGGTCGTGGCGGCGTTCGGCGAGCTGCCGCCGGTCATGTCCACCCCGGTCGACAGACCCAATCAGGAGCTTGCGGCCGAGATGGAGGCCGTGGCGCTGGAGGACGATTTCTACACCGTCGGCGGGGATACGCTGAACGGCGGCTTCGTCGTTTCGCGCTTTCCCGATCGCGTCGATTTCTACGATCAGCTCAACAACCGGGTGATCAACCTCGTCCCCGTGGCCGATTTGCGCGATGTCGTGAAATGGTGCGACGATACGACGCAGACCGTGGGCGTCTATCCCGAAAGCCTGCGTGAAAAGCTGCTCGATCCCCTGGCCCTTGCCGGCGTGCAGCGGCTGGTGCCGCTCAAGGGCGGCGATCCGGTGAAGATCTTCAGGGATATGCACACGCTGCCGCCCGGAATGCCGCACGACGGCATCGAGCCGCTGCGCCGCAATGTCCGCTGGGTGATCGATCACCGCCCGGTAGAGGAAGCGCTCCCTCTCGGCATCGCGGCGGTATAGCGGGCCGCCGCGGGCCTGGCAGTTACGGTTCCGCCGGTTCGATGCGATGCACGTCGATCAGATCGAAGCCCGCGCGCGTGCCTTCCACCCGGACCTTGCGCCCAAGATAGCTGTGCGCCGATCCCGATACGTCCAGTTGCCAGATGCCGCCGTCGTTCATTTCGAGCGAATAGCCCAGGGGGCCGGGGCGCAATATGCCGGTTATCACATGCCGGGTGCCTCTGGGCATTCCCGTCTCTCCCCGGAAGTCGATGACGGTTCGCCCCCGTGTTTCGACTTCGTATGATCCCTTGGTGATCGGGGAGTTAGTACACCGGCAAAAGTCGGCCCTGTGGCCTTTGGGCGGGAAGCCTTGGACATGCGCCGCAGGCTCCCCGACCATAGGGTCAGGAAGTGTGACGCTGTTACGGTCAGCATCTACCGCTTTTGCCGGGGGTACCAATCCCCGAAGCCGTGCGTGGCGGCTCCGGTGGGACTTATGGGATGAAGCCGGAAATCGGGCAACAGGTTTGATGATTGCCGCCGCGGCGTGCCTTTGCGGCACGCGGTTTGCGGGCGGGCGTTTTTCCGGCACAAAAAATGCGGGGCGGCACATGGCCGCCCCGCATCTTTACATTCGCCTTGCCGGCTGCGTGCTTCAGAAGCTGAAGCGGGTACGCATGCCGTAAGTGCGGGGTTCGCCGAGGTAGCGGCTGACCACGCCGCGGCTGCCGGGGCTGCGCGCGTCGTAGTAAACGGTGCCGGTGACGTTGTTCATGAACAGGCCAAGGCTGAGAGCGCTGCCGGCGATGTGATCCCAGTTGAAGTTGATGTTCAGGAGATCATAGGCCGGGGCGAGGCTGTAGCTGCGCTGCGGATCGCCGATCTTGAAGATGCTGGCGTAGCGGGTGGCCTCAGTGGCGTCGATGCCGTAGAACACCGTGCCGGTGCGGACATAGACCGCGCCGAAGCTGACTTTGCCGACATCGGCGCTGGTGGGCAGCGTATAGGTAGCGCCGACCGTCAGCTTGTACTTGGGCGTGTTGGTCAGCCGCGTGCCGACTGCCGGACCACCCGAGACCCGGTTATAGCCCGAGCCCGAACCTGTGAGATCAGGCTCAATATAGCCGAGCAGCTTGGTGTTGAGGTAGGAATAGCTGGCTTGCAGCGAAAGTCCTTCGATCGGCTGCACACCGCCTTCGACCTCGATGCCCCAGATGCGCGACCTGGCCGCGTTGACGATCGCTGGCCCCGGCGAAAGCGTCGGCGGTGCCGGATCGGTATCGACGAACGAAATCTGCAACTGCATGTCGCGGAACTTGTTGTAGAAGCCGGTGATGTTGAAGTGTGCGCGGACGGGGCCGTTGAACGAAGCCTTCAGGCCGCCTTCCCAGACATCGACCTTTTCCGGTCCGTATTTCTCGAAGGTATAGGCCGCCAGCGGGTTCACCGAGCCCTGACGATAGCCGCGCGAATACTTGGCATAAAGCAGCACGTCCTCGACCGGCTTGTAGTTGAGCCCGATCATCCAGGTCGGCGCAGAGGACTTCTGGCTGTGGGATTCCTCGCAATTCTCTGGCGTGAACTTGCTCGAGTCCGTATAAGCGAAGCCCGGCTTGATGCAGGCGAACGACGGCGTGTTCCAGCCGGTTGTCGCACTATAGCTCGCGGTAACCATCCGGCCAACGCCCCAGCTCTTGTCCCAGGTGTAGCGCAGGCCGGCATCGACCGAGAACTGATCGCTGAACTTGTAAGTCGCCTGTCCGTAAAGGCCGATGTTCTGATAGTGGACCTTGCCCACCTGGTAATTGCGCGATCCCGTTGCGACAGGCTGGTTCGATGCATTAACCGCCTGCGTCACAATCGTAGCATCGGTGCAGGTGAAATTCGCCCACTGCTCCTGATTGTCGCAGAACACGCCGCTCATGCTCTGGGTGCCCGAGAAGCCGAGCGGCCGGCTGCGCTCGTAATAGATGCCCGCCTGCCAGTTGAACTGGTCACCCGCGTTACCCTGGAACTGAAGCTCCTCGGTAAAGGTGCCCTGGTGCCCGGCATGGAGGCCATTGGCCGAGATCGAAGTGTCGGAATTGGGACCGAAGCCCGAGCCGACATACTTTGCCGGCACGTTGACCGTGATGCCGGCCTGCGTCAGCAGGGTATTGCCCAGCGGCACCCAGTTGCCGAACAGGTCCATCGCCTGATCCTGCGTGGTTTCGCCGTAGCTCATGATGTTCTTGACGGTCAGGCTGTCGCTCGCCTGCCACTTGGTCGTGTTGGTAACCTGCCAGATCTCGGTCTTCTGGTTGGACCAGGGCAGCCAGCTATTTACGTCGTAAGTGCCGCCGCTGCGCTCCCGCTCGATCTGGCGGCAGGCGTAGCTCAACGGACCCGTCACGGCCGTTCCGTTACAATCGGTGATCTTGGGCGCGCTGCCGTTGGTATCCGACTTCGAATAGGAAGCGACCGTGTAGTTCTCGATGCTGTCGGTCACGTCCCACAGCATGCTGAAGCGCGCGGCGACATAATTGATGTCGGCCAGATCCTTCGGCCCGACGCCCGAGATGTTGCGCAGATAGCCGTCGCGCTTCTGCCAGTCGACGCCGGCGCGGAAGCGCAGCGTGTCGCTGGCGGGCAGGTTGATCACGGCCTGAACGCGGCGCATGTCGTAATTGCCGATCGATCCTTCGGCATAGCCTTCCAGCTTGTCGGTCGGCCGGTTGGGCACCAGCACCACGGCGCCGCCGGTGGTGTTGCGGCCGAACAGGGTGCCCTGCGGGCCTTTCAGCACCTGCACGTTCTGCAAGTCGAACATCAGGCCGGGACCGGCGCCGTCACCCGATGCGCTCATCGGGCTGGAGCGCGGCGTCACGACATCGGCGAAATAGACGCCGACCGAAGACGTGGTGCGCAGTTCCTGCGTGAAGCCGCGAATGGCGAAAGCGCCGAAGTCCGAACCATAGCGCGTGTTGACCGACAGCGAAGGCGTGTAAACCGCCAGATCGCGGCCGTTGAAGGCGTTGCGCTGTTCAAGCTGCTGCTGGTTGAACACGGTGATCGAGATCGGCACGTCCTGAAGACGTTCCTCGATACGGCGGGCGGTGACGACGATATCGTTGGCGGCCGTGCTGGCGCCTTCGTCGGAATCCTGAGCCCAGGCGGGCATGGCGTTGCAGGCGGCGAGCATCGTTGCCGCGGCCAGTGCGGCCTTCTTGCTGATCGTCACGAAATGAATCCCCTAAGAATTGCTGAACTATCACCCCGCACGGCCCGAACGGACGGGCCGCCTGCGAGGAAAACAGTGCTTGCT
>JAITWR010000208.1 GCA_031285165.1 Novosphingobium sp. | reverse complement strand
TCCACTTCCTGCAACAGGGAAGTGCTGACGATTTCGTCGTTGTTCTCAGCCAGCTTTTTGCGGAACTCCTGAAGCGAAGCATGCTGGCTGTCCACGAACTCCGCCCATTTCCCCGCACTCGGGAATGAAAAGGAGAGCGTAGCATATCCGGAAGCCGGCCCCGCCTCGATGGCGACATGGGAAGCGACCCCGATGCCATGCGGCGCGAGATCGTTCTTGAGCTTCTTCACGCTTGCATGCCTCGATGCGTAATCCGCCTTGTTGTTGACCTTGACGGTAATGGTTTGCACAAGTTTGGCCATCAAAACTCTCCTCTCTTCCTGGTACACGCAGCCTCATGGATCGGGTCGTGCCGCACCCCGGCAGGGATTCGAGTCCCCCCTCCATCACGTGCCCGCCCGGTGTTTCACACCTGCCTGCCGGATGAATTGATCTACATCACAAAAGGGAGCCGGGGGCCGACGCCGAAATCTGCAAATGGCGCCCCGGCCCCAGCGGCCCGGGGCGTCAGGAAAAGGCGAACACTTCCGCGCCGAGCGCCATCATCGCTGCGGAGCCGGCCTCGATCTTGCGCCGCAGCGCTCCCGCATCGGGTGTAAAGCGCTCGCCGAAATAACGTGCGGTGATCAGTTTCGCTTCATAGAAGGCCCTGTCCGGGCCATCCGCCGCCAGCGCCTCGCTCGCCGTCCTGGCCATGCGCAGCCACATCAGGCCCAGCGCGACAATGCCGCCGATGTGCATATAGGGCGTGGCGCCGGCGCCGGCATCGTTCGGGTTGGCAAGCGCGTTCCGGACGAACCACATCGTCGCCGCCTTGAGCTCGCCGTTGGCCTTCTCGACCCGCGTGGCGAGAACGGCGAGCTGCGCATCGCCTTTCGCCGCGGCGCACTCCGCATCGACCAGCGCGAACAGGGCCTGGATAGCCCGCCCTCCGTTCGCCGCCAGCTTGCGCCCGACGAGGTCCATCGCCTGGACGCCGTTGGCGCCTTCATAGATCATTGCGATGCGGGCATCGCGGACGAACTGCTCCATGCCGTTCTCGACGATATAGCCGTGGCCGCCCCAGACCTGCTGCATGTCGACCGCGGTGGCGAAGCCCCGGTCCGTGCCGTAGCCCTTGATGATCGGAGTCAGCAGTCCGACGAGATCGTCGGCCTGCCGGCGCTCATCCTCGTCCGGCGCCTTGTGCGCAAGCTCGACCAGCAGCCCGGCCCACAGCACCAGCGCGCGCAGCCCTTCGGTGAAGGCCCTGGCGTCCATCAGCATGCGCCGCACATCGGGGTGGACGAACAGCGGATCGGCCTGCTCCTGCGGTTCGGCCGGGCCGGTGAGCGCTCTGCCCTGGCGCCGTTCGCAGGCATAGCGCACGCCGTTCTGATAGGCCGCTTCCGCCTGTGCCAGCCCTTGCAGGCCGACACCGAGCCGGGCCGCGTTCATCATGATGAACATGGCGGCAAGGCCCTTGTTCTCCTCGCCGACCAGCCACCCCGTCGCACCGTCGTAGTTCATCGTGCAGGTGGCGCTGGCCCGGATGCCCATCTTGTGTTCGATCGCGCCGCAGGAAACCGCATTGCGTGCGCCGGGCAGGCCATTGTCGTCCACCAGGAACTTCGGCACGACGAAAAGCGAGATGCCCCTGGTCCCTTCGGGCGCGCCGGGCGTGCGGGCAAGGACGAGGTGGATGATGTTGCCGGTCAGATCGTGCTCGCCTGCCGAGATGAAGATCTTGGTGCCGGTGACCGCATAGGTGCCGTCGGCCTGCGGCTCCGCCCTGGTGCGGATCAGGCCCAGATCGGTGCCGCATTGCGGTTCGGTCAGGTTCATCGTGCCGAGCCATTCGTTTGACACCATCCGGGGCACATATTTCTGCTGCAATTCGGGTGCGCCCCTGGCCAGCAGCGCCGATACGGCGCCGTTGGTCAGGCCGGGGTACATCGAAAAAGCCTGGTTCGCCGAGGACATGAACTCCTCGACCGCGAAGCCCAGCACTTGCGGCATGCCCTGCCCGCCGAATGCGGCGGGTGCGGACAGCGTGCTCCAGCCCGCCTCGCGGAACCGGCGATGCGCATCCCTGAAACCGTCGGGTGTCGTCACCGAGCCGTCGGCGTTGCGCGTGCAGCCCTGCGCGTCGCCGCTGGCATTGAGCGGCGCCAGCACCTCGGCGGCGAACTTGCCCGATTCCTCGATCACCGCATCGACGATGTCGGGCGTGACAGTCTCGAAGCCGGGAAGATTGCCGTAGCTGTCGAGCTGCAAAACCTCGTTGACGATAAAGCGCGCATCGCGCGTCGGCGCCCTGTAGCTCGGCATGGTACATTCTCCCTGGAGTCAGTCTGCGACGCGTTCCAGCCTATCGTCCGCGAGCAGCCGGTAGAAGCAGCTTCTGGCGCCGGTATGGCAGGCAGGCCCTTCGGGCTCCACCAGCATGACCAGCGCATCCTGGTCGCAGTCGACGCGAATCTCCCGAACGCGCAGGAAATGGCCCGAAGTTTCACCCTTGAGCCACAATCTGCCGCGCGAGCGCGAATGGAAATGGGCCAGCCCCGTTTCGCGCGTCTTCGCCAGGGCTTCCGCGTCCATATAGGCGACCATCAGCACTTCGCGAGTCGCGCAGTCGAGCGCGACCGCGATCAGCAGCCCCCGGTCATCGAAGCGCGGCAGGAAAGCGCTGCCCTGTTCGCGGTCCGCAACGGAAGGGCTGGTCATAGGGGGATTGTCCTGATCGAATATGCAGCAATACCGGGTTTGTTGCACGATAACCACAGATGACGGCTAAAATCCATCGACCGGGATCAATGCGCTTTTCAATTCCCCGAATTTCCGGGAAACATGGCAGGGCAGGCCGAAAGCCTGCTTGCCGGAAACACGGTGCCGTTCACAAAGCGCCTTGGTTCGGGGGAAAGGGCAACGCCCGCACAAGCATGGGCGAGCCGCATGAGGGATCGGGCGAGCCGGCCTCAGGGGGGCCGGCGTACTGCACAAACAGCGCCCAGTAATTTCGTCACGAGGACGCCCGGGATCAGGTTTGGTTCCGGGCGTTTTCGTCGGCACATCGGTCGCATCGCCAGAGTCTGTCCGGTTTAGATGGAATCGCTTTTCTCCGTTCGTGTCGAGCGAAGTCGAGACACGAACGGGAATGGATGCTTCAAAATT
>JAITWR010000099.1 GCA_031285165.1 Novosphingobium sp. | reverse complement strand
GATCGCCAGACAGCCCTCGAAGGCCGTCCCCGCTTTCCCTCGCCGGCCTTTCACGGCCCGTCCTCGTCCTCGATCCGGTGCATGTCGTCGTCGGACAGGCCGAAGTGGTGGCCGACTTCGTGGACGACGACGTGGGTGATGAGATCGTCGAGCGCAACGCCGGTTTCGCGCCATTCGCGCAGCAGCGGCGAGCGGTAGAGCGTGATCATCGGCGGCATGTCGCCGGTCGCCCAGATCGACTGCCGGCTGAGTGGGCGGCCGTGGTAAAGGCCGGCCAGATTCCAGGGGTTGCGGATGCCGACCGCGGCGAGCGCCTCGCGGTCGGCGAATTCCTCGATGCGGACGACGACATCGCCGAGATAGTCGCGGAACGGCTCGGGCAGGCGTGCCATCGCCTCATCCGCCAGGCGTTCCAGCGCGGCGGCATCGGGCGGGCCGGGCACCGGCAGGGGCATGTCGCTCGGCCGCCCGGCCCCGATCTCCCGCCTACCTGGCCAGCTCTTTCCCGATCGTTTCGAGCAGCGCCGGATCGTCGGGAGCAACCGCCGGGGAAAAGCGCTCCACCACCCGGCCGTCGCGGCCGATGACGAATTTCTCGAAGTTCCACAGCACCTCGGGGTCTTCGGTCGGCGTCATGCCGTAGCCGCGCAGGCGCTCACGCCAGCCGGCGGCATCGCCCTGCTTTTCGGGCTTTGCCGCGGTCAGCGCGGCATAGAGCGGCTGCTTGCCCGCGCCGGTGACATCCGCCTTGCTGAACATCGGGAACGAGACGCCGTAACTGGCCGAGCAGAACGCGACGATCTCCTCGTTCGAACCCGGCTCCTGCGCGCCGAAATCGTTGGCCGGAAAGCCCAGCACCTCGAAACCCTTGTCCTTGTGCTCGTTGTAGAGCCTTTCCAGCCCCTCGTACTGCGGAGTCAGCCCGCATTTCGAGGCGACGTTGACGACCAGCAGGACGTTGCCCCTGTGGTTGGCAAGGCTGTCGGCGCTGCCGTCGATACGGGTCAGCGGGATCTCGGCGATATCGGCCATGCGGACTTCTCCCTAATCCAGATAATCGGCGGTCGTCTTCGCCTTCACTTCGGCCGGCGTGATGCCGGGGGCCAGCTCGACGAGTCGGAACGGCGAATTGTGGTCTTCGCGGCTGAAGACGGCAAGGTCAGTGATGATCATGTCGACCACGTTGCGGCCGGTCAGCGGCAGCGTGCATGCGGGAATGAACTTGGCCGAACCGTCCCTGGCCGTGTGCTCCATGACGACGATGATCTTCTTGACCCCGGCGACAAGGTCCATCGCCCCGCCCATGCCCTTGATCATCTTGCCGGGCACCATCCAGTTGGCCAGATCGCCCTGCTGCGACACTTCCATGCCGCCGAGCACGGCAAGATCGATGTGCCCGCCGCGGATCATGGCGAAGCTGGCGGCGCTGTCGAAATAGGCCGAATGCGGCAGCTCGCTGATCGTCTGCTTGCCGGCGTTGATCAGGTCCGGGTCGACCTCGTCGTCATAGGGGAACGGGCCGATGCCGAGCATGCCGTTCTCGCTCTGCAAGGTCACGGTCACGCCCGCGGGCACATGGTTCGCCACCAGCGTCGGGATGCCGATGCCGAGGTTGACGTAGAAGCCGTCCTGCAATTCCTGCGCGGCACGCGCCGCCATTTCGTCGCGGGTCCACCCAATAGCTTCCTGGGGCATCACGCCGCCTCCCTTTCGCGCACGGTGCGGAACTCGATCTTCTTGTCGTAGGGCGCGCCCGGGATCAGGCGCTGGACGAAGACGCCGGGCAGGTGGATGCAGTCGGGATCGAGCGAGCCGGTCGGCACGATCTCCTCCACCTCGACGACGCAGACCTTGCCGCAGGTGGCGGCGGGCACGTTGAAATTGCGCGCGGTTTTGCGGAAAACGACATTGCCCGTCTCGTCCGCCTTCCACGCCTTGACCAGCGACAGGTCGGCGAAAATGCCGCGTTCCAGAATATAGTCCTCGCCGTCGAACACTTTCGCTTCCTTGCCCTCGGCCACCAGCGTCCCCACGCCGGTCCGGGTGTAGAAGCCGGGGATGCCCGCCCCGCCCGCGCGCATCCGCTCGGCCAGCGTGCCCTGGGGGCAGAATTCCACTTCAAGCTCGCCCGCCAGATACTGCCGCTCGAACTCCTTGTTCTCGCCGACATAGCTGGCGATCATCTTGCGCACCTGGCGCGTGCGCAGCAGCTTGCCGATGCCCTCGTTGTCGATGCCGGCATTGTTCGAGGCGAAAGTCAGATCGCGGACGCCGCTGCCCTGCACCGCATCGAGCAGCCGTTCGGGAATGCCGCAGAGGCCGAAACCGCCGCAGGCGATCAGCAGACCGTCGCGGAGCAGCCCGTCGAGCGCGGCGGCGGCAGAAGGATAAAGCTTGTTCATGGTGCCTCCTGGGGGGCGAGAACTGCCGGTTAGCCGAACCCTGCCCGCGCTGCAAATGCGAAGAGGCCCGAAAGCGCCGCGCCGGCCGACAGGGCGATTGACCCCTGCCCGAAAAGCGCCGACCATTCCTTGCAGGGAGGATCGCCATGATACCGCTTGGCATCGAAAGGCTCGGACTGTTCGGCATGCCGCCGGCGGAAATGGCGGCGCTGGCCGCAGACCTCGGCTGCGACAGCATCGGCATCGGCCTGGCACCGACGCCGGGCTACAATCCCGATCGCCATCCCGACTGGTCGTTGCGTGATGACTCCGCGCTCCGCCGGGCAACGATCGCCGCTTGCCACCGGCACGGCATCGCGATCGGCCTGGTCGAAGGCTTCGCGGTGCTGCCGGGCAAGGACATGCGCGACTTCGCGGGCGATCTCGACATCGTGGCCGAACTCGGCTGCAACCGGGTCAACGTCGTCAGCATCGGCAAGGACATGCGCCGGGCGATCGACGGCTTCGGCCTGCTGGCAGAGCTGGCGGCCGCACGCGGCCTGCTGGTCAGCGCCGAACTGGGCTCGCTCGGCCCGATCGATCGGGTGGCGCCGGCGCTGGAAATCGTGCGCGCCGTCGGCATGGCCAATTTCTCGCTGCTGATCGATACGATGCACTTCTTCCGGCTGGGCAACACCCTTGCGGACTTCGCCGCGCTCGATCCGGCGCTGGTCGGCTATGTCCAGCTTGCCGACGTGCCGTGGGCGCCGCGCTTCGACAGCTACATGGAAGAAGCGATGTACGAACGCATGGCCCCCGGTGACGGTGAACTGCCGCTGGCGGAATTCGTGCAACTGGTGCCCGATGGCGTGACGGTGAGCCTGGAAATCCCGATCCGCTCGCTCGCGGAAGCGGGCGCAGGCCCGCGCGAACGCACGCAGCGCTGCGTCGACGGCGCGCGGCGGCTGCTGGCCGGACGTCATGCCGGGATGCGATGAATCAATGTTTCGGGCTCAGGGCAGGTGCAGCAATGTGCTATCCGGCGCATTGCGGGAACGGGCCTTTGCCGGCAAGTTGCCATGACGCACCCTGGGAGGCCAAGCATGCGTTCGATCCTCGTCTATGCGGACCGCAGCCCGGCCATGTCGGCCCGGCTCGAGACGGCTCTGGCTCTCGCCAGGGCGGGCGACGGGCATATCACCCTGCTCGTCGATACGCCGATCACGCGCTATATCTCGATGGACCCGATGGGCGGCTCCTACGTCGCTTCGGACGCGATGAAGCAGGCGCTGGCCGACGACGACGGCCAGGCCGCGCGGCTGAGAGCGCAGATCCGCGAGGCCGGCCTGTCCTATGATGTCATCCGCAGCGAGGACGAGCCGGTCGAGGCGCTGGCAGTGGCCTCGCGCCTCGCCGATGTCGTCATCGTCTCGCGGGCAAGCGCGGTTGCGGGCGAAGTCGTGCTGGCAACGCGCACGCCGGTCCTGGTGCTTGCCAACGACAGGGCGCTGCCGGTGCCCGTGGCCAGGGCCTGCGTCGCCTGGGACGGCGGCAACGAGGCCGCGGCGGCGCTGCGCGGGTCGATCCCGCTGCTGGCGCGCTGTGCTTCGGTCCATGTGCTGTCGGTGGGCGGCAAGCCCGGCGGCTACCCGGCAGAGGATGCCGTGCGCTATCTCGCGCGCCATTCGATCCATGCCGAGCCGCGCCAGCTTGCCCGCAAGGGCTCGACCGAGGAGACACTGGCCGCGGCCGTGCTGAAGATCGGGGGCGATCTGCTGATCATGGGCGCCTATGGCCACAGCCGGATGCGCGAGTTCCTGTTCGGCGGGGTGACGCGCTATTTCCTTGAAGACTGCCCGCGCCCCGCGCTGCTGATGGCGCATTGACCGCGCAACCGATACTGACGCAGCGCAGCAACAACAGGCTTTAAGAACATCAATGTCAGTTATCGATCCGTCACGGAATCGATAATTATGATTATAAATCAATCCAAAAATGCGCCCAAAAAGCTGAATTGCGTTTTTTGCATCCATGAAGGCGCTTTTCGCACTTGCACAAAATCGGGGCCGGGGGCATATGGAGCCTGCCTTTCAGGCATCCTCTCCCAAAACTTCCAGGGCCCGGTCGGCAACGACCGGGCCTTTTTTTGCCTCCGGTCCGGGGCCGCCCCCTTTGCAATCGGACATGCCAGTCCCTAGCTTGCCTTCGCCTCCTGCGGAGGCTTCCAGTTCGGGGAAAATCGGTATGGCAGACGCGGTTGCAGGCGTGGAAGAACGGACAGTCAGGTTGCAGGTCGCAGCCGCCCGCCAGGAAGAAAGCGGGCATGGCATCGCCCGCCTGCCCAAATCGGCCCTCGCCGCGCTCGGGGCGCTCGAAGGCGACACGCTGGAAATCGCCGGCAAGCGCACCACGGTCGCCCGCGCCGTCGCCGCCTATAGCGAGGACGAGGCGATCGAGGTCATCCGCCTCGACGGCCTGCAACGCGCCAATGCCGAAGTCGGTTCGGGCGATCACGTCACCGTGCGCAAGGCCGAATCGCGGCCGGCGCAGCGTGTCGTGTTCGCTCCCGCCCAGCGCGAGATGCGGCTTCAGGGACCGCCGCTGGCGCTCAAGCGCAATTTCTTCGGCCGTCCGCTGCTTGCGGGCGATGTCGTCGCCACCGCCGGCCAGCAGCAGGTCCGCGATCTGCCGCCGAATCTGGCGCGCATGTTCAACGCGCCCGCCTATGCGCTGACGCAGATCCGCCTTACCGTCATCTCGACCGCGCCCAAGGGCATCGTCCACATCGACGAGAACACCGAGGTCGAGTTGCGCGAGGAGTTCGAGGAAGCGCGCCTCAGCCGCGCCGGGCTCAACTACGACGATGTCGGCGGCATGGGCGACACCATCCGCCAGTTGCGCGAGATGGTCGAGCTGCCGCTGCGCTATCCCGAACTTTTCACCCGCCTGGGCGTCGATCCGCCGCGCGGCGTGCTGCTGCACGGCCCGCCGGGCACCGGCAAGACAATGCTGGCGCGCGCCGTGGCGAACGAGAGCGAGGCCGCTTTCTTCTCGATCAACGGGCCTGAAATCATGGGCTCGGGCTATGGCGAGAGCGAGAAGGCGCTGCGCGAGGTGTTCGAGGAAGCGGCCAAGTCCGCCCCGTCGATCATTTTCATCGACGAGATCGATTCGATCGCGCCCAAGCGCACGCAGGTTCACGGCGAGGCGGAGAAGCGTCTGGTCGCGCAATTGCTGACGCTGATGGACGGCCTTCAGGCGCGCTCCAACATCGTCGTCATCGCCGCGACCAACCGGCCCGACGCGATCGACGAGGCGCTGCGCCGCCCCGGCCGGTTCGATCGCGAAATCATCATCGGCGTGCCCGACGAAAGCGGGCGGCGCGAGATCATCGGCATCCATACCCGCGGCATGCCGCTGGCCGAAGGCGTCGACCTGAACGAGCTGGCCCGCACGACGCACGGCTTCGTTGGCGCCGACCTTGCCGCCCTTACCCGCGAGGCGGCGATCGAGGCGGTGCGGCGGATCATGCCCAGGCTCGATCTCGCGGCGCAGACGATCCCGCCCGAAGTGCTCGAAAGCCTTTCGGTCACGCGCGAGGATTTCGTCGCGGCGCTGAAACGCGTCCAGCCTTCAGCGATGCGCGAAGTCATGGTCCAGGTGCCGAACATCGGCTGGGCCGACATCGGCGGGCTCGACGAAGCGCAATCGCGGCTCAGAGAAGGCGTCGAGCTGCCCCTGAAGAACCCCGATGCGTTTCACCGCCTGGGTATCCGGCCGGCCAAGGGCTTTCTGCTGTACGGCCCGCCGGGCACCGGCAAGACCCTGCTGGCCAAGGCCGTGGCGAAAGAGGCGGAAGCCAATTTCATCGCCATCAAATCGTCCGATCTCCTGTCCAAGTGGTATGGCGAGAGCGAGCAGCAGATCGCCCGGCTGTTCGCCCGCGCGCGGCAGGTGGCGCCCTGCGTCATCTTCATCGACGAGATCGACAGCCTCGTCCCCGCACGCGGATCGGGCAGCATCGGCGAGCCGCAAGTCACGGCGCGGGTGGTGAACACCATCCTTGCCGAGATGGACGGCATGGAGGAACTGCAATCGGTCGTGGTCATCGGCGCGACCAACCGGCCGGCGCTGGTCGACCCGGCCCTGCTGCGGCCGGGCCGCTTCGACGAACTGGTCTATGTCGGCACGCCGGGCGAGGAAGGGCGCGAGCATATCCTCAAGATCCACACGGCCCGAATGCCGCTGGCGGACGACGTGGACCTTGCCGCGGTCGCCCGCGAGACCGGGCGTTTCACCGGCGCCGACCTTGAGGACGTGGTGCGCCGCGCCGGCCTCATCGCCATCCGCAAGCGGGGCGCCGCGGTGAGCGCGGTCGAGCGCGGGGACTTCGCCGAAGCGCTCGAGGATTCGCGCGCAACGGTGACGGCCGAGATGGAGGAGGAATACCAGCGGATGAAAGGCGAGCTGAAGAAGCGCGCCATGGCCGTCTCGCCGATCGGCTTCATCGCGCCCGGCATGGTGGAGCCGACCAGGGAACGCAAGCACGGGTAAGCACACTTTCGGGGGCCGGAAATCAGCGGCCCCCTGTGCGGATTACCGTGCAGGTCACTGGCGGGTCACTGGCGAATGCCCGGCCCGCCCGGTCCCTTGCCGGCCGTGACCGCTTCCCCGATAGCCGACCTGGCAAACGCTTCGGGCATTTCCGCCCGCAGCCATTCCACCATCGCCTCGCGCATCGCGAAGCGCAGGCGCACAAGCGCCGCGGGGCTGGCGGCGCTCAGTACCAGCCTTAGCTCCACCGCATCGACTTTCACCTCGAACACTTGCAGTTCGCCCGCGCGCCCGTCCCAATCCTTCTGTTCCCTGAGCAGCGCTGCGAAAGCGGCCCGGATCGGGGCGATGGCATGGCCGGGCATGATCGGCAGCATGACCGCCCCGGTTATGCCGCCGGCAACGCGGGTCCAGTTCTGGAAGGTCGTGTCGAGGAATTTCACGGTCGGCACGATCAGCCGCCGCTCGTCGGTCGTGCGCACCACAACATAGGTCATGCGGATATCCTCGACCCGGCCGCTCTCGTTCTCGATGACCACGTGGTCGCCGATGCGGATCGGCTCGGTCAGAGCCATCTGGATGCCGGCGATCAGCGATTTCAGCGCCGGCTGCGCGGCCGCGCCGACCGCAAGACCGGCCAGGCCGGCCGAGGCCATCAGCGTCACGCCGACATTGCGCACGCCGGGGATGCCGAGCAGCATCAGCGCCACGGTCACGAAGACGATGACGAAGCCCGCCGTCCGCGACAGGATGGCGATGCGCGTGCGGCGGCTGCGCTCGGCCAGATCGTCGAGCGATGGCTCGGCCCGGCTGTCCATGGCGATGGCGAAGGCCCTGACCAGCGCGAAGGCCACCCAGCCCAGCAGCGCCGGCACGACGAAGCGCGCGACGCTGTCCCACAGGCCGGCAATCACCGGATAGATCTCGGCGACCAGCGAAACGGCGATGGCGATCAGCGACCAGCGCATCGGCTGGCGCAACCGGGCGGACACCAGCCCGTCGGTCGTGAGGCTGGAAAGCCGGGCCACCCGCCCCATCAGGCCGAAAACGACAAGATGCAGCGCCAGCGCGACGGCCACGGCAACCGCAAGGGCAATCACCGCGCCCGTGGCCTGCGCCGTCCCATGCAGCAGGGCATCGCCTGAAGGCAGGGTCAATGTGCCGCTCCGGGTTCTAACGGGACATCAAATGTACGCAGTGCATCGACGATACGGCTATCAACAGCTTCCTCCGGCCTAAGGCCGAACAAGCTAAAGTCATTGGTATCGACCATCTTGCCTGCTGCACGGCTGAGTTGCCGCAAGGGCTGCGCAAACACCACGACGTAGTCACCTGGCTGCGCATAGCTCAGATAGCCGTCATTCGTTGAGCCACAGCTATTTATTCCGCCGACCTCTCGCCACACCGGAACAAGCCCGGGTTGCCCTTTTATCCGGCCAACCGGCCGTAATAAGGCCAAGTGTGGTTCTGACATTATGGGAGGAGGGGGAAGGATAAGGATAGGGGGAGCGGGAATCCGGCGCCGATGTCTCACGGCGGATCGAACGCGTTGAGGCGATGGTCCCGCGATACTGTATTCCCGGCCTGCGAACCGCACCTTCTCAACACGCATGATGAAAATCATAGGATATAATTCCCACAGGCGCGCTTGATCGATTCCAGCCCGCTCTCGCTCGGGCAATGCCTTGTAGCGCAGCCTCTCTTCGTCCCCCGCCTTGACGCGGGCTTGATAGGCCATGTCGCTTTCGCCCGCAAACGGAGCAGGCAATGTGATCGAGCACGCAGCAACCTGTGTCCCCCATAGCCCAGCTAAAATAACTCCAAGTGTCATCAAGGCCCACCGCGTGGACTGTCGGAAGGCAAACACACAGCACCTCGTCAATGTGCCGCTCCCCAGCTTGCCCCGATGCCGATCTCGACGCCCAGCGGCACGTCGAGATGGACCGCCGGCATGGCGGCTTCGGCCATGACCCGCCGGATCACCGGCGCGGCCGCCGCGGCATCGCTTTCCGGGGCCTCGAACACGAGTTCGTCATGGACCTGGAGCAGCATCCTGACATCGGGCAGCCCCGCCTCGGCCAGCGCCGGCATCATGCGGGCCATGGCACGCTTGATGATATCGGCGCTGGTGCCCTGGATCGGCGCGTTGATCGCGGCGCGCTCGCTGCCCTGGCGCTCGCCCTGGTGCTTCGAATCGATCCGCGGGAACCAGGTCTTGCGGCCGAACAGCGTTTCCGAATAGCCGCGCTCGCGCACGGTTTCGAGCGTGTGGACGATATAGCGCTGGATGCCCGGAAAACGCTCGAAATAGCGGTCGATCATGGCCTGGGCCTCGTCCGGCGGCACACCGAGCCGGGTGCCGAGCCCCCAGCGCGAGATGCCGTAGAGGATGGCGAAATTGATCGTCTTGGCCCGCCCGCGCGTGTCGCGGTCAACCGTGCCGAACATCTCGGCCGCGGTGCGCGCGTGGATATCCTCACCCGCGGCGAAAGCTTCCTTGAGCGTGGCCACGTCGGCCATGTGCGCGGCCAGGCGCAGCTCGATCTGGCTGTAGTCCGCCGCCATCAGCACATGGCCGGGCTCGGCAACGAAGCAGTCGCGGATCTGGCGGCCGATTTCGGTGCGGATCGGAATGTTCTGCAAGTTGGGCTCGGTCGAGGACAGGCGCCCCGTCTGCGCGCCCACCAGCGAATAGGACGTGTGGACGCGGCCGGTTTCCGGGTTGATCGCCGCCTGCAACGCCTCGGTATAGGTCGAGCGCAGCTTGGAAAGCTGGCGCCATTCGAGCACGCGGGACGCCATCTCGAGCCCCTCGGCGGCCAGCGCCTCAAGCACGCTCTGGTCGGTCGAATACTGGCCGCTCTTGCCTTTCCTGCCGCCCTTGAAGCCCATCCGGTCGAACAGCACCTCGCCCAGTTGCTTGGGGCTGCCGATCGTGAAGACTTCGCCGGCAAGCGCGTGAATCCGTGTCTCCAGCGTGCCGATCTCGCGCGCGAATTCGGATGAAAGGCCCGCCAGCCGCTCACGGTCCACCCTGATGCCGTGGCGTTCCATCCGGGCGACCACCGGGACCAGCGGCCGGTCGACGCGCTCATAGATCCGCGTGCCGCCTTCCTCTGACAGACGCGGCTTGAGCACATGATGGAGGCGCAGCGTGACATCGGCGTCCTCGGCCGCATAGCGGGTGGCGCGATCCAGCGGCACTTCGGCGAAAGTGATCGCTTTCCTGCCGGTGCCGCAGACTTCCCTGAACGGGATCGGCGTGTGGCCGAGGTGGCGCTGCGACAGTTCATCCATGCCGTGCCCATTGACCGCTTCGAGCGACCGCCCCGCATCAAGGCAGAAGCTGACAAGCATCGTATCGTCGATCGGAGCGACATGGATGCCGTGCCGGGCAAGCACATTGATGTCGTATTTGACGTTCTGGCCGATCTTCAGCACCGCATCGCTTTCGAGCAGCGGCTTGAGACGGGCGAGCGCCGAATCGCGGTCGATCTGCCGCGGCTTTTCGGCGAACATATCCGTGCCGCCGTGGCCGAGCGGGATATAGCAGGCCTCACCCGGCGCGACGGCCAGGCTGATGCCGCACAGCTCGGCGCGCATCGGGTCGAGGCTGGTGGTTTCGGTATCGAAGGCGATGCGGCGCGCGGCATGGGCGCGGTCGATCCAGCCGGACAGATCCGCAAGCGAGGTGACGCAGTGGTAGGCGCCGGTGTCGATCGCCGGCATCCCGGGCGGCGCCTGCCGCGCGGCGCCATCCCCGGTGCCGGCGGCGGCAGGGGCGGGGCCGACGGGATCGGGGCCGGGCGAAGCCGCCGGGCTGCCGGCAGTGGCGCCCAGCCGCCGCAGCAGGCTGGTAAAACCGTGCTTTTCGAGGAAGGCGGCGAGCGGCTCGGGCGGGATTGCGCCGAGCCGGAACGCCTCGATCGCCATCGGCAGCGGACAATCCTCCTTGAGCTGGACGAGCCGGCGCGAAAGCCGCGCCATGTCGGCCTGTTCGATCAGGCTGTCGCGCAGCTTGCCGGGCTTCATCCCGGGCGCGGCGGCCAGCGCCGATTCGAGATCGCCGTGGTCCTGAATCAGCCGGGTCGCGGTTTTGGGGCCGATACCGCGGATGCCGGGGACATTGTCCACAGAATCGCCCATCAGCGCCAGAACGTCCCCCACTTTCTCCGGCAGGACACCGAATTTTTCCATCACTTCGGGGATGTCGATGCGCTGGTTCTTCATCGTGTCGAGCATGTCGACACAGCCTCCCTCGCCCCCGTCCGCACTCCCGGCGCATCGGCCGACAAGCTGCATCAGATCCTTGTCGGAGGAAACGATCGTCACATTCCAGCCCTGCCGTGCCGCCGCGCGCGCATAGGAAGCGATGACATCGTCGGCCTCGACCCCATCCTCCTCGATACAGGGCAGCGAGAAAGCGCGGGTGGCGTCGCGAATCAGCGGAAACTGGGGGACGAGATCCTCGGGCGGCGGCGGGCGATTGGCCTTGTAGCGATCGTAGAGCGTGTTGCGGAACGAGGTCGAAGCCTTGTCGAGCACCACGGCCAGATGCGTCGGTCCGCCGGCTTTCCTGAGATCGTCGGCCAGCTTCCACAGCATCGTGGTATAGCCATAGACCGCCCCCACCGGCGTCCCCTGCGGGTCGGTCAGCGGCGGCAGGCGATGATAGGCGCGGAAAATATAGGCCGAGCCATCGACCAGGTAGAGATGATGCTTGGGCTCCATGCGATCCACCGTAGCGATTGCAGTCTTTCGGGGGAAGCCGGAGGCGGCGCGAAATAGGGCGGAAATAAGGCGGATATGCCTCGAAAAAGGCGGATTCCGGTCACAACCTCGACACAATTTCGCGCCAGCTTGCGAACCCTGTTCGATCGCCGTGCTCCGGCGCCCTGTGACTAGCCACTTGCATCGCCGCGCCAAGGCGGTTAATTGGCGCGTGAAGTCTATCGTTGCGGTAGGCTTTCGGCCCGGCCTTGTGCCGTGCTTGGTCCACTCGCTGTTCAAGGATACCATACATGCGCAAGATCGTTCTCGCTGCTGCTACCGCCGCCGCCGTTCTCGGTCTGTCGGCCTGCAACAAGGGCGGTGAAGCCCCGGCCGCCGACGCCACGGAAGCCGCCGACACCGCCACCGACGCCCCGGCCGCCGACGCTACGGAAGCCGCTGGTGGCGAAGCCACTGCCGCTGCTACGGAAGCCGCCGCTGGTGAAGCCGCTGCCCCCGCTACGGGTGGCGCTGGTGAAGCCGCTGCCGGCGCTGCTGCCGGCGCTGCTGCCGATGCGGACGCTGCGAAGAAGTAAGCTTCGTTTCACAGCGACAAGTTTACAGGGCGCGCGGGGCAACCCGCGCGCCCTTTCGTTTGCCAGCCCTGCCCGACAAGGGACACGGCAAGCGCCTGTCCCATCTATCCTGCGAAAATGGGGCCTATCGGAGCATCGTGCATACTATCGGCGCCACTCGCCCCGAAGCGGTTCCCTCCGCCCCGCACCCGTTCCCTCCCCGCACCCCGTTCCCTCTCCACACTCGCTCCCTCTCCACACCCGTCACCCCACCCCACACCCGTCACCCCACCCCACACCCGTCACCCTGAACCTGTTTCAGGGTCCATCGGGCGGGTTTGCCCCTGTTGCCGCGGTGTCGGCGGAGAGATGGACCCTTAAACAGGTTCAGGGTGACGATGAAGGAAGAAGGGGGCGTAACTCCGCATCCTGCTCTAAAAACGCCCGATAGTCCCTGAGCCGCAGTCCAGCGCAGCCAGACAGGTTCAGGGTGACGAAGCAGGGGGCGCAGCGGTTCCGATGATCCGCATCCTGTCGCTTCTGAATTACAGCGCTTCCGCCTATCTCAGCGCAGCAGTGCGGCGCGAGCGGCCGTCGTCGGCAGCGTAGCCGTCGTACAGCGCCCTGGCGATCGCGGCGATGCGGGCATTGCGGTTGGGCTTGCCGCCCTGGCCGGTGACATAGATCGCCACGGCGATCACCCTGCCGTCGGGCGTGTGGAAGAAGCCGACATCGCTCGCCGTGTTGTAGAGCGTGCCGGTCTTGTGCGCCACTCGCGCATCTTCCGGCAGCAGCGCGCGTATGCGGCTCGCGCCGGTGTGGCAGCGCTCCATGGCGCCGAGCAGGACCGCGCGGCTCGAATCACTGAGCCATTCGCCGCGGTAGAGGCCCGACAGCAGCCGGACCATCGCCATCGGCGTTGCCGCGTCGCGCGTGTCGACCGTGCGCGCGGGGTCCACCGCGCCGTCGTCCCGCACCAGCGTTGCGATGTCGCGGTCGATGTGAAGCTCCGTCAGGCCCGCCCGGCGCACCCAGTTGTTGACGGCCTTCGGGCCGCCGATGACCGCGAGCAGCGCATCGGTGGCGCTGTTGTCGCTTCGCGTCAGGGCCAGTTCGATCAGTTCCTGCGCGCTCATCATCGTTCCCGCCCGCACCGGCGCCACCGGCCCGTCGAACTTGCGCGAAGGCACCGGGACCATCAGCGGATACCGGTCGGTCAGGCTGAAGCGTTTCCGATCGACGCCGTCGAGGAAAGTCGCGACGATGGCGATCTTGCTGGTGCTCGCCATGGGGAAAGGCTGGCTGCCGAGTACCGTGACGGTGCGGCCGGTCGCCAGATCGAGCGCGGCAACGCCGATCCGCCCTTCCTGGGCATCGGCAAGCGCGGCGATCTGCCCGTCAAGGGCCGTCGGATAGCTGCGCGGCGCGCGCTGTCCGGTGCCGAACGTGCTGTCGAAGGCGGACTGGATCTGATCGAGATCGTCAGCCGACGCAGGCGATAACGGCGCCGCACAGGCCGCGAAAACGGCTGCGAATATCGCCATGCGGCCCGCAAAATGCTTTATCGATACCTTCATGCCGTAAGCCACGATATCCTTTGCGCACTTCGGTTGAAAGAATAGCGATAACCGTCTGGATAGCAAGGATTCCAGCGATGAACCGGCCGCTGGCTGCGGGAAATTGCGCAAATGCGGGCCGGCTGTCCGCTGCGCCGGCGAACGGCGCCAATGAAAAGGGCCGGGAGGATGTTCCCCCCGGCCCTGTTTTCCGGAAAAGCCCGGGATGCACGATGCTCTAGAAGTCCATGCCGCCCATGCCGCCCATGCCGCCCGGAGGCATGCCCATGGCCGGCTTGTCGTCGGGCTTCTCGCCGATCGCGGCTTCCGTCGTGATCAGCAGGCCGGCGACCGAAGCCGCATCCTGCAACGCGGTGCGCACAACCTTGGTCGGGTCGATGACACCGGCCGCGGCCAGGTTTTCGTAAGTGTCGGTCGCGGCGTTGAAGCCGTAGCCCTCGTCGTTCTTGTCGAGCAGGCGGCCGGCGACGACCGCGCCGTCATGGCCGGCATTCTCGGCGATCTGACGCAGCGGGGCCTCGATCGCCTTGCGGACGATGTCGACACCGCGGGTCTGGTCGTCGTTCACGCCCTTGACGCCGTCGAGCGCCCTGGTCGCATAGAGCAGCGCGACGCCGCCGCCGGGGACGATGCCTTCCTCGACCGCGGCGCGGGTGGCGTGGAGAGCGTCGTCGACGCGGTCCTTGCGCTCCTTCACCTCGACCTCGGTGGCGCCGCCGACCTTGATCACGGCCACGCCGCCCGCCAGCTTGGCCAGGCGCTCCTGAAGCTTCTCGCGGTCATAGTCGCTGGTGGTGACTTCGATCTGGGCGCGGATCTGCTCGACGCGCGCCTTGATGTCGTCGCCCGAACCGGCGCCGTCGACGATCGTGGTGTTGTCCTTGTCGATCGAGACTTTCTTGGCCTGGCCGAGCATGCCGACGGTGACGTTCTCGAGCTTGATGCCGAGGTCTTCCGAAATCATCTCGCCCGCGGTCAGCGTGGCGATGTCGCCCAGCATGGCCTTGCGGCGATCGCCGAAGCCCGGCGCCTTGACCGCCGCGACCTTGAGGCCGCCGCGCAGCTTGTTGACGACGAGCGTGGCCAGCGCCTCACCCTCGATGTCCTCGGCGATGATGAGCAGCGGACGGCCCGACTGCACCACGGCCTCGAGAATCGGCAGCATCGACTGGAGATTCGACAGCTTCTTCTCGTGGATGAGGATATAGGGGTTTTCCAGCTCGACCGTCATCTTGTCGGGGTTGGTGACGAAATAGGGCGAGAGGTAGCCGCGATCGAACTGCATGCCTTCGACCACGTCCAGCTCGAACTCGAGGCCCTTGGCTTCCTCGACGGTGATGACGCCTTCCTTGCCGACCTTCTCCATGGCCTCGGCGATCTTCTCGCCGACTTCACGGTCGCCGTTGGCCGAGATGATGCCGACCTGGGCGATTTCGGCCGAGCCGGCAACCGGCTTCGAACGGCCCTTGAGGTTCTCGACGACCTTGCCGACGGCAAGATCGATGCCGCGCTTGAGATCCATCGGATTGGTGCCGGCCGCGACCGATTTCATGCCCTCGCGAACGATCGCCTGGGCCAGAACGGTGGCGGTGGTGGTGCCGTCGCCGGCCGCATCATTGGCCTTGCTGGCGA
>JAITWR010000092.1 GCA_031285165.1 Novosphingobium sp. | reverse complement strand
GCAGTTTAATTTTCTCACCACCCCTCCCGCTTTGTTTCCGCCCTAGCCCCACACCGCGGCCCCCCCGTGTCCCCCGTCCCCTCCACACGAACGGAGAAAAGCGATTCCATCTGAACCGGACAGTCTCTAGCATTACAGTTGCGGTTGTGCCGACCTCATGGCGTCTGTGTTTGCAATCTGCACAGTCGCACAAAAAAGGCGGCCCCCGGACCGAGCCGGAGGCCGCTGTAAAAGTGGAGAACTCACCGCATGATGCGGGAGTTCTTCGGGTCGCAAAGACGCACCTATGCCGGATAGCGGGCAAAGAATTGTACGAATGCGACACATCGCATACGAAAGCTGCCGAAAGGACATATAGTGCCCGCCGCCATCGTATGACGGCAGCATGGCGGGGGCGCGGGGGCCGGACGATTCCCTCCGGCGCGAAATCGCTCTATGGCTGCGGCCATGGTCTATGCCCTGCTTCGCCCCGCCCTGTTCCGCCTTGATGCCGAACGCGCGCACGGATTGGCGATCCGTGCGCTGAAAATGCTGCCCGCCGGGCGCCGCGCCGGGCCGGGCGGGCCGCTGGCAGTGGAAGTGGCCGGAATCGCCTTTCCCAATCCGCTCGGCATGGCGGCCGGTTTCGACAAGGATGCCGAAGTGCCCGATGCCCTGCTCGGCCTCGGCTTCGGCTTTGCCGAGGTCGGCTCGATCACCCCGCTGTCGCAGGCGGGCAATCCCCGGCCGCGGCTGTTCCGTCTCGGCGAGGACCGCGCGGTGATCAACCGCATGGGCTTCAACAATCGCGGCGCGGCCGCGGCGGCCGAACGGCTGCGCGCGCGCGGCGGCAGGGGCGGCGTGATCGGCATCAATATCGGCGCGAACAAGGATTCGGCCGACCGCATCGCCGACTATGCCATGATGACCCGGCTGATGGCGCCTTTCGCCTCCTATCTCGCGGTCAATATCAGCAGCCCCAACACGCCCGGCCTGCGCGCCTTGCAGGACGAGGGCGCGCTGGCCGCGCTGCTCGATGCGGTGATCGCGGCGCGCGGCGAGGCGCAGGGCGGCGCCGGCGGCCCGCCGGTGTTCCTCAAGGTCGCGCCCGACCTGCAACCCGCCGATATCGATGCGATCGCCCGCATCGCGCTGGACAGGAAGCTGGGCGCCCTGATCGTCGCCAATACGACGATTTCCCGGCCGCCGCTGCAATCCCGCCTCGCCGGCGAGGCCGGCGGGCTTTCGGGCGCGCCGCTCAGGGATCTCGCGCAGCAGCGCCTGGCCGATTTCCGCAAGGCCACGGGCGGCGCCCTGCCGCTGGTCGGCGTCGGCGGCGTGGCCAGCGCCGGGGACGCCTGGGCGCGCATCCGCGCCGGGGCCAGCCTCGTCCAGCTTTACAGCGCGATGGTCTATGCCGGCCCCGGCATCGCCCGCGCCGTCACGCACGGGCTGGCGGCGCTGATGCGGCGCGACGGCTTCGGCTCGATTGCCGAGGCGGTCGGAAGCGGATAGCATCGCGGCCGATGCTCCAACGGCTCGTTTTCCCGCTCGCCTGTGCGCTGCTGCTGGCCGGCAGCGCCATCCCGTCCGCCGCCGCCCCGTCCGCCGACATCTATGACCGCGGCATGGTCAGCGCCGCCGATCCGCGCGCGGCCGAAGCGGGCGCGCAGATGCTGCGCGCCGGCGGCAGCGCCGCCGACGCGGCGATCGCCACCCTGCTCGCGCTCAATGTCGTCGAGCCGCAAAGCTCGGGCATCGGCGGCGGCGGCTTCCTGGTGATCGACGACGGCAAGGGCCGGATCGAGACGATCGACGGGCGCGAAACCGCGCCGATGGCCGCCTCGCCGCGCTGGTTCGCAGTGAACGGCAGGATACTGGGCACGGCCGAGGCGATTCCCGGCGGCCTCAGCGTCGGCGTGCCGGGCAATGTCCGGCTGATGGAACAGGCGCACCGGCGCTATGGCCGGCTGCCCTGGAAACGGCTGTTCGCGCCCGCCATCGCGCTGGCACGGGACGGCTTCGCGGTGACGCCGCGGATGCGCGCTTTCCTCGACCGCGGGCGCCGCACCGCAGCCCTGACCGCGCAGGGCCGCGCGCTCTATTTCGGCGCCGATGGCGAGCCGGTGCCGGTGGGCACGGTGATCCGCAATCCCGCGCTGGCGGGTTTTCTCGAAAAGCTGGCCGCCAGGGGCGCCACCGCTTTCTACAAGGGCGCCAATGCCCGGGCGATCGCGCACACCGTCGCGACCGCGCCGGTCAACCCCGCGCCCATGACCGCAGCGGATATTGCCGCATACCGGGCCAGGCTGCGCGCGCCGGTCTGCGGGGAATATCGCGCCTGGCGCATCTGCGGCATGGGGCCGCCGTCCTCGGGCGCGACCACCGTGCTGGGCGTGCTCGGCATGATCGAGCGCTTCGACATGGCCGCGCTGGGCAAGGATTCCCCGGTGGCCTGGCACCTGATCGCCGAAGCCGAGCGGCTGGCCTATGCCGACCGCGACCGTTTCCTGGCCGACAGCGATTTCGTTGCGGTTCCCGTCGCCGGCCTCGTCTCGCGCGGCTATCTCGCCGCCCGCTCGCAACTGATCTCGCCCGGGCGCGCCATGGCCGCAGCCGAGCCCGGCACGCCGCCCGGAGCGCCCGCCGCCGCCGCGGATACGCTGACGCCCGACGTGCCTTCCACTTCGCATTTCGTCGCCGTGGACCGCCGCGGCCAGGTGGTAAGCCAGACCTCGACCATCGAAAGCGGCTTCGGCTCCGGGCTGATGGTCGCCGGCTATTACCTCAACAACGAACTGACCGACTTCAGCCTGGTGCCCGAGCGCGACGGCAGGCCGGTGGCGAACCGGGTCGAGCCGGGCAAGCGGCCGCGCAGCGCCATGGCGCCGACGCTGGTTTACGGCCCCGACGGCAAGCTGCGCCTGGCGATCGGCGCCGCCGGCGGCGCGACCATCCCCGCGCAAGTGCTGCGCGCGATCATCGGCGTGATCGACTGGCATCTGCCGGCAGCGGACGCACTGGCGCTGCCGGTGCTGTTCGCCCCCGGCGGCAATACGGTTTTCGTCGAGCAGGGCAGCGCGCTCGAAGCGATGATCCCGGCGCTCACGGCGCTCGGCCATGCCGGGGTCACGGTGCGCGACATGCCGCTCAAGGCCAATGCCGTCGAAGTCGTGGACGGCAGGCTGCGCGGCGCCGCCGATCCGCGCAGCGAAGGGGCGGCAGCCGGCGAATAAGGCCCGCTTGCCGCCGGCCCCGAAGCAAACCGCATGATTTGTGAATCGCGCATCTTGCTCCAGATTTTTATTGCCGCATCGTTTTTTGCGCAAAACCGGTTCCCACTTTTGCACACGATGCCCTAAACCCGCCCCTGTAACGGGATGAAAAGCGGGGTGTGCCGGTGCAGCTTTCCGATATCGAAACCAGCGGCAATCTCGTCGCGCTGTTCCTCGCGCGGGCCGACGCGCTTGGCGAGCGGCCGATGCTGTGGACCAGACGCGGCGGTGCCTGGCAATCGTTGAGCTGGGCCGAGGCCGCACGCCGCGTCTGCCTGATCGCCGAGGGACTGCGCGCGCTGGGCCTGGCCGCGGGCGATCGCGTCATGCTGGTGTCGGAAAACCGGCCCGAATGGTGCCTGGCCGATCTGGGCATCATGGCCGCGGGCTGCATCACCGTGCCGGCCTATACGACCAATACCGAACGCGACCACCTGCACGTGCTGGAAAATTCGGGCGCGCGCGCGGTGATCGTCTCCGACGCCAGGCTGGCCAAGGCGCTGCTGCCGGCCGTGCTGCGCTCCAACGCCGAGCACCTGATCGGCCTGGAGCCGCTGCGCGCCAGCCAGACCGGCGCGGTCGCGATCCACGCATGGGACAGCCTGCTCGCCGGCGATGCCGCGGCGGCGCGGGCCAGCGTGGACACGCGCATCGCCGCGATCGGGCGGGCGGACCCGGCCTGCATCATCTATACCAGCGGCACCGGCGGCGCGCCGCGCGGCGTCATGCAGCATCACGGCGCGATCCTGAGCAATGTCACCGGCTGCGCGCGCATCATCGCCGAGGATTTCGGCTGGGACGCCACCGGCACGACGCGCGAGGTGTTCCTGTCGTTCCTGCCGCTCAGTCATGCCTACGAGCACACCGGCGGCCAGTTCCTGCCGATCGGCCTGGGCGGAGAGATCCACTATGCCGAAGGGCTCGAAAAGCTTTCCGGCAACATCGCGGAAGTGCGCCCGACGATCATGGTGGTGGTGCCGCGCCTGTTCGAAGTGCTGCGCACGCGGATCATCGGCCGGATCGGCAAGCGGGGGCGGCTGGCGCGCTGGCTGATGGCCGGTGCGCTCGCCGGCGGGGCGCGCAAGGAGCAGGGCCGGCGCCGGCTGGTCGACCGGCCGCTGAACCTGCTGTTCGAACGCACGCTGCGCCCGCAGGTCCGGCAGCATTTCGGCGGCCGGATCAAGGCGCTCGTCTCGGGCGGTGCGCCGCTCAATCCCGATATCGGCGTGTTCTTCGATGCGATGGGGCTGACTCTGCTCCAGGGCTACGGCCAGACCGAGGCGGGGCCGGTGATCAGTTGCAACCGGCCGGGCATCGGCCTGAAAATGGATACGGTCGGCCCGCCGCTGCACGGGGTCGAGGTCCGCATCGCCGCGGACGGCGAGATTCTGGTGCGCGGCGAGGCGGTGATGCACGGCTACTGGCGCAACGAGAGCGAGACGGCGCGGACGTTGCAGGACGGCTGGCTCCATACCGGCGATATCGGCCATTGCGACGACCGGGGCCGGATCGTCATCACCGACCGCAAGAAGGACATGATCGTCAACGACAAGGGCGACAACGTCTCACCGCAGAAAGTCGAAGGGATGCTGACGCTGCAACCCGCGATCGCCCAGGCCATGGTGATCGGCGACAAGCGGCCCTATGTCGTCGCGCTGATCGTGCCCGACGCCGAATGGGCGCTGGCATGGGCCTGCGGCGAGCACGAGAAGTTCGACCTTGCCGCGCTGCAAGACCTGCCCGCCTTCCGCAGCGCGATCCGCGAAGCGATCGACCGGGTCAACCGCGACCTTTCGGTGATCGAGAAAGTCCGCCAGTTCTGCTTCGCCGACGAGCCCTTCTCGATCGACAACGGCGAAATGACCCCGAGCCTGAAAATCCGCCGGCACATCCTGAAAGAGCGCTACGGCGACCGGCTCGACCGGCTGTACCGGAACTGACGGCCGGGGCGGCCCCGTCCCTCCCCGCACTCCCCGCACTCATCCACCCGTCACCCGCACCCATCACCCCCACCCGTCACCCTGAACTTGTTTCAGGGTCCATCGGGCAGTTTTTCGCCTGCTGCTGCGGTGTTGGCGGAGCCATGGACCCTGAAACAAGTTCAGGGTGACGAAGAAGGGGGCGAGAAGGGGGGCAAATGCGGGAGCGGGGCGCGGGCACAGGGGCGGCCCCGCCCGCCTCAATGCACGAAGCGGGCCACCACGTCGCGGTAGGAGCGGCTGACTTTTACCTGTGCGCCCGATTCGAGCTGGAGAAAGCATTCGCCGTTGGTGTGCGGCTTGACCTGGCGGACCTGGTTGAGATTCACGATGGTCGAGCGGTGGACGCGCTGGAACACGCGCGGGTCGAGCCGGCGCTCCAGGTCTTTCATCGTTTCGCGCAGGATCAGCGAATTGTCGGCGGTGCGGATGCACATATAGTCGCCGGCCGCCTCGATATGCTCGATCGAATCGACATCGACGCGGAAGATCTGGCCGCGGTCCTTGATGTTGATCAGCTTTTCATAGCGCGTGCCGGCCTCGGCCTCGTCGGGCATGGCCTCGATCGCATCGGGCGCGACTTCGGCCAGCACGGTCTTGAGCTTTTCCGCCTCTTCGGCCGAGCGCTTTTCGACAAGGCGCGTGCGCACCCGGTCGAGCGTGTCGGCCAGCCGGTCCTCGTCGACCGGCTTCATCAGGTAATTGACCGCATTCGCCTCGAAAGCGCGGACCGCATGTTCCTGATAGGCGGTGACGAAGACGAACAGCGGCGGCTCGATCTCCATCGCCCCCTTGACCACCGAGAAGCCGTCGAAACCGGGCATCTGGATGTCGAGGAAAACGAGATCGGGTTTCTCGGTCTTGATCTTGCGGATCGCCTCGCGCCCGTTGGCGCAGGTGTCGATGATTTCGACATCGGGGAATTTCTCCAGGCGCAGTTGCAGGCCCTGGATGGCCAGTTTCTCGTCGTCGACAAGGATAGTGCGGATGCTCATGCTGTAACCTCGGCTTGCGGGATGGGGGTCCGCTTTTTGCGGGGATGCGTTTCAACGCGCCGCGTCAGGTCGCCGCTGCGGCGATGCGGGGGACCGGCGGTTCCGGCGCGATCAGCTCGGTCGCCTCGCGGCGTTCATAGGGGATTTCGATCACCACGGCAAAACCGCCTTCGGGCGGCTCCAGCGTTTCGAAGCGGTGGTTTTCGCCATAGGCCTGGGACAGACGATCGCGAATGTTCGCCAGGCCCACGCCGGTAGAAACAAGTTGGCCTCCGTCGAAACTCACGCCCGACACCCTGTTGCCGGCGCTGTCGCTTGGCAAGCCCGGCCCGGTGTCCGAGACGGTGATGCGAAGGTTCTGGCCGATGAGTTGCGTGGCGATGGTGATCTCGGCCCCGCTTTCCTGCGGGCCGACGGCATATTTGATCGCGTTTTCCACCAGCGGTTGCAGCAGCAGCGAGGGCAGCAGCGCGGCCAGAGTGGCGGGATCGATAGTGAACGTGGTGCGCAGCCGTTCCTCGAAACGCATGCGCTCGATATCGAGATAGAGCTTCAGCGTATCGATTTCCTGCGCCACCGTCACCCGGCCGCCCGGCTCGGTGACCAGGGTATAGCGCAGGAACGAGGACAGCCGCGTCAGCATGGCATTGGCCGCCTCGGTCTGCTTTAGCAGCACCAGCGTCGAGATCGAATTGAGCGTGTTGAACAGGAAATGCGGATTGAGCTGATAGCGCAGCATGGCGAGCTGGGCGCTGGTCGCCTGATTCTCCAGCCGCAGCAACTGGTCGTTCTGCTCCTCCACCTGGAGGAAGAAGTTGATCGCATAGTACAGCGCCGACCAGGCGCCGAGCAGCGTCGCATCGAGATAGAACACGCCGAAGAACAACTGGGCGAAGCCGGCATCGCTTTCCGCCCGGTAGAGCGAAATCACCCAGGCATCGAGGAACGCGTTGAGCGCGACGGCGAAAGACAGCGCCAGCGCGGTGACCCCCCAGGTGATCAGCGGCCGCCGCGTGATGAGCTGGCGATAGATCACCGCCAGCAGCAGCGAGATCGAAAAGCCCGTGATCGTCGCGATCAGCAGCAGCACGAGGAACGACGCCGGCTGGGCATTGGCCAGGCTCGACAGCGCCCGCAACAGCATCGCCCCGCCCCAGCCCACCGCCTGAAGGCGCCAGAAAGCCTGGTTCTTGTTGGCAAAGAAAGGCGTCGGACGGAAGGGCAGCATGGCCATGCCACCCCTCATAGAACATCGCACGCAAAAGTGGGAACCGGTTTTGCGCCGGGGCGAGCAGGGGGGCGAGAGCATCGTACCGCCGCCCTGACGGTGAGAAAAGCGAGCCCATCATCCTTGCAGGAAGCAGGAAGAGGGAACGGCACGCCGGGCATCGCTGCGCATGTGGACAAGGGCGGGCATAAGCTTTGCGGGAACCGGGCGGACAAGTCCGGCAGAACTTGCCGCCGCGATTCCGCCCCCGCTCCCGGCCCGGCGGCCCTGGGTTTATGGACATGGGGACAGGGCTTTGCACAGGCTGGGGATAGGGCGGATAAGCTTTGCTTGACGCGCAGCGACGGGGAGTCGGGGCGAGTGGCCCCCTGTTCAGGGCGGGACAAATCGGGCAAGGCGCGCCTGTTCCCGCTATCCACAGGGCCAACAGCTTACAGAATCCTTATTCTAAATAATTATTATTTATTGGATTGGACCCATCATGCCCGGTCTCCTGCTGCGCGCGCTGCGCGGTGAAAACACGCCCGAGCGGCCGATCTGGCTGATGCGCCAGGCCGGGCGCTATCTGCCGGAATACCGCGCGCTGAGAGCGGAAAAAGGCGGATTCCTGCCGCTCGTCTATGACAGCGATGCCGCGGCCGAGATCACCTTGCAGCCGATCCGCCGGTTCGGCTGCGACGGCGCGATCCTGTTTTCCGACATTCTCATCGTGCCTTACGCGATGGGGCAGGATCTGGCATTCCTTGCGGGCGAGGGGCCGCGCCTTTCGCCCCGGCTGGCCGATGCCGCGCTGGCCGGCCTGACTGCGGTGCCGGCGCGGCTGGCACCGATTTACGAGACTGTGGCGAAAGTGAAAGCGGGGCTGGGTGCCGGTCATACGCTGCTGGGCTTTGCCGGCAGCCCCTGGACCGTCGCCACCTATATGGTCGCAGGCGAAGGCAGCCGTGACCAGCATGTGACGCGGGCATTCGCCTATCGCGATCCGGCTGCTTTTCAGGCGATTATCGATGCCATCGTCGCGGTAACGGTCGACTACCTTGCCGGGCAGGTCGCTGCCGGGGCCGAGGCGGTGCAACTGTTCGACAGTTGGGCGGGCAGCCTTGCCCCGGCCGAGTTCGAGCGCTGGGTTGTCGCGCCCAATGCGGCGATCGTCGCGGCGCTGAAGCAGCGTTTCCCCGATCTGCCGGTGATCGGCTTTCCCAAAGGCGCCGGGGCGAAGCTGTGCGCCTATGCCCGCGAAACCGGAGTCGATGCCATTGCGCTCGACGAGACGATCGATCCCCTGTGGGCGGCCGCGGCGCTGCCCGAGGGCCTGCCGGTGCAGGGCAATCTCGATCCTCTGCTGCTGGAAGCCGGCGGGCCGGAGCTGGAGCGGCGGGCGCTCGGCATTCTCGATGCCTTCGCCGGGCGGCCGCATGTCTTCAATCTCGGCCACGGCATCGGCCAGCACACGCCGATCGCCCATGTCGAGCGTCTGCTCGGCCTGGTCCGTAGTTGGCGGCGGCGGTGAGTCAGGCTATATTCGATCGATGCAACAGGTACTGGCGATGACCTATCTCTGGCTGAAAGCCGGCCATATCGTTTTCGTGATTTTCTGGATGGCCGGGCTGTTCCTGCTGCCGCGCTATTTCATCTATCATCAGGAATGCGCGCCCGACGATGCACTCGGCAATGCGCAGTGGATTGCGCGCGAGCGCAGGCTGCTGACCATCATCCTGTGGCCTTCGCTGATCGTGGTCTGGGTGCTGGGGCTGGCCCTGGCGATGACCACCGGCGCTTTTGTCCAGGGCTGGTTTCATGCCAAGCTGGCCGTGGTGCTGGCGCTGAGTGCCTATCACGTCTGGCTGGCCGGCTATGCCGCGGCACTGGCGCGTGGGGAGCGCGGGCTGACCGGGCGCCGGCTGCGCCTGATCAACGAGGTGCCCGGCATCACCGCGGCGCTGATCGTCGTGCTGGCCGTGGTCAAGCCGTTCTGAGACGGCGCCGGCCCGGTCTGCCGATACGGTGAACCGCGATTGACTTGAGCCGCGCGCGGAATTATCGCGCGGGCTCTATTCCGGCACAAGCGGCCTTTCCGGGGCTGCCCGATCCGCTTTCCCCAAGCCCTGACGATCGCGCCGGCCATCCCTTGCGGATTCACTTCCGCAGCAATTCGGATTTGCCATGCACCTCAAGGAACTGAAAAAGAAAACCGCGGCCGAACTGGTCGAGATGGCCGAGGAACTGGAAATCGAGGGCGCATCGACCATGCGCCGCCAGGATATCATGTTCGCCATTCTCAAGGAAGTGGCCGAGGACGGCGAGGAGATCATGGGCCTCGGCACGATCGAAGTCCTGCCCGACGGCTTTGGCTTCCTGCGCAGCCCCGAGGCGAATTACCTTGCCGGCCCCGACGATATCTATGTTTCGCCTAACCAGGTCCGCAAATGGGGCCTGCGCACCGGCGACACCGTGGAAGGCGAAGTCCGCGCGCCCAGGGACGGAGAGCGTTATTTCGCCATCACCCGGCTCACCAGTGTCAATTTCGACGATCCCGAAGCGGTCCGCCACCGGGTCAATTTCGACAACCTGACGCCGCTCTATCCCGACGAGCGGCTGATTCTCGACACGTCCGACCCGACCGTGAAAGACAAGTCGGCCCGGGTGATCGACCTCATCAGCCCGCAGGGCAAGGGCCAGCGCGCGCTGATCGTCGCGCCGCCGCGCACCGGCAAGACCGTGCTGTTGCAGAACATCGCCAAGGCCATCACCGACAACCATCCCGAAGTGTTCCTGCTGGTCCTGCTGGTCGACGAGCGGCCCGAGGAAGTCACCGACATGCAGCGTTCGGTGAAAGGCGAAGTCATTTCCTCGACATTCGACGAGCCCGCCACCCGCCACGTCCAGGTTGCCGAAATGGTGATCGAGAAAGCCAAGCGGCTGGTCGAGCACAAGCGCGATGTCGTCATCCTGCTGGATTCGATCACCCGCCTGGGCCGGGCTTACAACACGGTTGTCCCCAGCTCGGGCAAAGTGCTGACCGGCGGTGTCGATGCCAATGCGCTGCAACGGCCCAAGCGCTTCTTCGGCGCCGCGCGCAATATCGAGGAAGGCGGCTCGCTGTCGATCATCGCCACGGCCCTGATCGATACCGGCAGCCGCATGGACGAAGTGATTTTCGAGGAATTCAAGGGCACCGGCAATTCGGAAATCGTGCTCGACCGCAAGGTTGCCGACAAGCGCATTTTCCCCGCGCTCGATGTCGGCAAGTCGGGCACCCGCAAGGAGGAACTGCTCGTGCCCAGGGACCAGCTTTCGAAAATGTGGGTGCTGCGCCGCATCCTCATGCAGATGGGCACGGTCGATGCCATGGAATTCCTGCTCGGCAAGATGAAGGATTCGAAAACCAACGAGGACTTTTTCGCCACGATGAATCAGTGACCGGGAACCAGTGACCGGCGGCTGGTGCCCTGCGTGCTGCCGGGCTATGGCAGGATGCGGATGCCGGTATTATGCGCGTCGGGCGATGGCCGGCGCGAGGGAGGCTTGAGCGATGGATCAACTGGCGCTGCTGACGGCGGCCGGCGCAGCCGTGGTGGAAGGGTTCGGCAGCCCGGCACAGATCGGCGCGGCGATTCTGGCGGATTTCCGCAATATCACCTCGCCCGCTGCCTTTTCGGCTTTCCTGCAAGTCCTGATGATCGACGTGGTGCTGGCCGGCGACAATGCCATTGTCGTCGGCGCGCTGGCCGCGGGCCTGCCGGCCGTGCAGCGCCGGCGGGTGATCGCCATCGGCATCATGGCCGCGCTGGTGCTGCGCATCGGCTTCGCCCTGGTGGTGAGCTGGCTGCTCGGCATCATCGGGCTGATCTTTGCCGGCGGCATCCTGCTGCTGTGGGTCGCCTGGAAGATGTGGCGCGAACTGCATATCGAGGGCAGCGGCGATTCCCCGGAAATCCACGGCGACGAGTCATCGGGCGTGCGCCCGGCCAAGAGCTTCGCCGGCGCCGCCTGGGCCGTGGCGATCGCCGACGTATCGATGAGCCTCGATAATGTGCTGGCCGTGGCCGGCGCGGCGCGTGCCCATCCCGGCATCCTGATCATCGGCCTGATGCTGTCGGTGGCGCTGATGGGCGTGGCCGCCAACCTCATCGCCCGATATATCGAACGCTTCCGCTGGATCGCCTATATCGGCCTGCTGGTGATCCTCTATGTCGCCGGCAAGATGATCTACGAAGGCCTGCTCGATCCCCGCGTCGGCTTGCAGATCCTGCTGTGACCGGCGACCTCTGTTTGTTCCTTGCCGGCCTGCTGTCATGGGTCTATAAAGCTTGATCATGGCAACGCAGCTCGATCCCGGGGAACTGGACCTTCAGGAGCAACTGGCGAAGATTCGTCAGATGATGGATGCTTCCGACCGGGACCGGGCGGAAACCCGGAAACTGTCGGCTGAAACCAGAGTCATTTCCGCATCGATCGTGCTTCAGGCGATGCTTGCCACTGCGGCCCTGCTGGGCGCCGGAGCGGCGATCGCCAAGCTGTTCTTTCCGGGGTAGGGGATGGAGCATCGAAAATAAGAAAGCGCCGGGGCAAGCACCACTCGTCCCACACCCGTCACCCTGAACTTGTTTCAGGGTCCATCGGGCGTTTTGCACCTGTTGCCGCAGTGTTGGCGGCGCCATAGACCCTTGATCCGCACCCTGCTCTAACGGCCTTTGAGCCCGATCCGGCCGATGGTGCAAGCGCCGCGTGCGGCGTTTGCGCGGGAACGACGGCCCCCATTTGTTCCTTGCCGGCCTGCTGCCATGCGGCTATAAGACTTGATTATGGCAACCCAGCTTGATCCCAAGGAACTCGATCTTCAGGAGCAGCTTGCTCGCATCCGGCAGATGATGGCCGAAACCGACAGGCTGACAACCGAGCAATCCGCCCGCGTCCGCCAGATGATCGATGAGGCCGA